>JAPLOT010000210.1 GCA_026400595.1 Alphaproteobacteria bacterium
TCAACGGGTTCCGCGCCGACAAACGCCAGGGTCCAGGAGGACAAATCGAGGGTGGCACGCTGCTGGTCGGTGATCCTGCGGACGCAGAGGTCGTAGGCGAAGTTGGGCCCGCCGGAGATGGTTGCCCGGTACTTGCTGATGGCGGCCAGCCATGTGATGGGGTTCTGGAGGACCGTGGCGGGCGAGAGGAAAATGCTCTTCAGACCGGCAAACGCCGGGACCAGCACGCCGCCCACCAGCCCCATGTCATGGTACATGGGCAGCCAGAACACACTGCTGTCTTCGCCATGTAGTTCGAAAGCCTGATGGATGGCGCGGATGTTCGCCATCAGGTTCGCGTGGCTGAGCATGACGCCCTTGGGCTGGCTGGTCGAGGCGGAGGTGTACTGGAGCATGGCCAGCGCGTCGGCGGCGATGGCCGGCTCGTTCCAGAGATCGGCCAGGACGTCGGGGATCTCGTCGGTGGCGAGCCACAGTATCCGGGAGGAAGCGCCCGCCTGGCCACTGCTGTCCGACTCGGTCATGACCTGGAACTGATCTGCGGCAGCGGCGGTGCTCAGGACAACGCGGGCCCCGCTATCGGCGACGATGGCCTGGAAGCGATCGCCCATGCGGTGGCGATGCGGCGGGGACGTTGGCACTGCTACGCAACCGGCGTACAGGCAGCCCCAAAAGGCCGCGATGAAGTCGAGGCCAGGCGGATAGACCAGCAGCACGCGCTGGCCGGCAAAGCCCATGTCCTGCAAGCGACCCGCGATGGCTCGGGCTCGTCGGTCCAACTGGGCGTACGTGAAGCTGGGGTGATCGGATGGGTCGTCGTCGAGATGCATGAATGCAGGCCGATCCGGTCGTTCGTCAGCGTGGCGGCGCAGCGCGCGGACCAGATTGCCTGGAACCTGATGTGGACCAACGCGGTTTGGGGCGCGAATCGGCATCGACGTAGATTTCCCATACGACTTTGGCCTACGACAATCGTGGGCCTCTGATTCTTGATTATCTGTCGACTCCGTCGTCAGTTCAAGCCTTCTTCGTCTCCAAGTTAATAGTAGGCAGAATTGCCGTAGGTAGAATGGATGTCCCTGTACATCCCGAAAACTCCATCCGGGCAAAAACGTCCGCTCTGTGGACGAAGTGATGGAGCGGCAGTGATTCCGAAGCCTGTCCCTCCCGAATACGCTGTCTGCTTTGATTCTGCGAGACTTACGATTCTTGCCTGCGACGGCGCTCCGTGGCATTATTCCGGCCTTGCGACCAAGGATGGAGGCATAGAGATCGGCATCCCGATGGTTATCTTGGCGCTCGTTCACGGTCAGGACAAGCTCGTCGGGTTGTGTACCCGATGTAGTGGCCCAGCGGATCGTGCATAGGGCTGCTCAGCAGCTGGAACTTCTTTTTGGTGCGGTTGTTGCGATGACCTTGAGCATTGCCGATGGATCTGCTATCATCCCGGCCTTTCCCTGATTATGGAGGTCGGAATGTCCCTACTGTCATCTGCCATTGTGCTGCGTCTGGTCGATTCCATGGCCATCGTCTTGAGCCAAGCCTATCAGCTGGCTCGGG
>JAPLOT010000550.1 GCA_026400595.1 Alphaproteobacteria bacterium
TGCGATCCGAACCGGCGCACTGTGCGCTGCGTGCCGGACCAGCCCGGGATGATGCCGAGGCCGGTTTCGGGCGACCCCAGCTTCACATGATCCTCGGCGATGCGGAAGTCGGCCGTCGCCGCAAGTTCGAGCCCCCCACCCAGGGCATGCCCGTTGAGCGCCGCGATCAGGGGCTGGCGCAGCCGGGCGAGGGCGTCGAAGGCGCGATGGCCATGGCGCACCCAGAACATGCCGAAGTCTTCCGGGCTGCGCGATGACCAGGCCTCGATGTCACCGCCGGCGCAGAAGCTCCTGTCGCCTTGGCCCGTGATGATGGCCACCCGAATCTCCGGACGGGCATCGATCGCATGGGCTGCGCGTTCCAGCGCCAGCATCATCTCGTAGTCCAGCGCGTTGAGCTTGTCGGGTCGTGCCAGCGTGATGACGGCAACCTGCCCGTCGCTGGCGAGCGCGATGCGGCGATCGCCTGTCTCAATCATCGAGCTTCATCCCCATGACGTCAGGCCGGAACAGCCCTGCTTCCATCTGCTTGAGCGCAGGCGAGACGATCAGCGGGAACTCGGCCTGGTCGAGGATGTTGGCCTGCAGCTCCACGCCGGGTGCGATCTCGGTGACGACGATGCCTTCGGGCGTGAGCTTCAGCACGCAGCGCTCGGTCACGTAGGTCACGTCCTGTCCCTGCATCACGCCGCGCCGCCCGGAGAAGGAGACCTGCTCCACCTCCTCCACCAGCTTCTTCACCTTGCCTTCCTTCTCGATCCGGAGCCGGCCATCGACGATCTCCATGCGGGCCCCCGCGTTGAAATAGCCCGAGAAGACGATCCGCTTCGCCCGCGCCGTGATGTCGACGAAGCCGCCGGCGCCGGCCGTCACATGCGGGCGCACGCCCAGCTTGGACACATTGACCGAACCATGGCTGTCGATCTGCAGGAACGAGAGGAGCGAACAGTCGAAGCCGCCGGCCTGGAAATAGGTGAACTGATAGGCCGAGGGCACGAAGGCCTCGGCATTCGACGAGCAGCCGAACTGGAAGTCGAGCAGCGGCACCCCGCCGACGGCGCCCTGCTCGATCACCCAGGTCGCCTTGCCGTGCAAGCCTTCCTCGATGAAGATGCGCGGGACATTGGCCGAGACCCCGAAGCCCAGGTTGACCGCCCATCCCGGCCTGATCTCCTGCGCCACGCGGCGGGCGATCGCCTTTCCCGTGCCGAACTCCATCAGGCCGAAACTGTCGATCGGCTTGAAGACCTCGCCGGAAATCGCCGGGTCATAGGGAGTTTGCGTCGTCTGCCACTGGGCGGGGTCCTCGACGATGTAGTCGATCAGGATACCCGGAACGCGCACGTCATGCGGCTTGATGGTTTCGTTCTCGGCGATCTGGCGCACCTGGGCGATGACGATGCCGCCGTTGTTGTGGGCGGCCAACGCCAGCTCCATCGCTCCCAGATAGGCGCCTTCCTGCCCGAAGCTCAGATTGCCGCGCTCGTCGCAGACGCTGCCCCGGATGATCGCAACCTGCGGGACGATGGACGGAAAATAGAGCCAGTCCTCGCCATCGAATTCGATCTTGCGAACGATCGGTGCCGCCGCCGCCGCGGCATTCATCGCGCAGCCCTCCTGGTCGGGATCGACGAAGGTATCGAGCCCCACCTTTGTGATGACGCCGGGACGCTTGGCCGCCGCTTCGCGCATCAGATCGAACATGATGCCAGATGGGACGTTATAGGCTGCGACTTCATTGCTGCCGAGCATCTGCCAGATGCGCGGAGGCTCGGACGTCGAAGGCCCGGAAGGATAGGATCCGCCGATGATCCGAGCCATCAGTCCCGGCTTGGCGATGTGGTCGACGCCGCGAATGCCAAACATGTCGCCTGCCGCGATGGGATGCAGCATCGTGAGGCGTCTCGGATGCTGCTCGTGGTCGAAGCGCTCGCCCAGCGCCTTCAGCACGGCATCCGGGCAGTTCAGTCCGGAGGAGGAATTGACGGCGACAACAGCGTCATCGGGGATGACCCGCGCGGCTTCGGCGGCGGAAACGATCTTCGGCATCTGTCACCTGTTGCCGCGGATCAGATCCGCGGCCTTCTCTGCAATGGCGATGGTCGGGGCATTGGTGTTGGAGGATACGATCTCCGGCATGATCGAACTGTCGCAGATGCGCAACCCCGAAATGCCGCGCACCCTCAGTTGCGTGTCGACCACCGCCATCTCGTCGCGCCCCATCTTGCAGGTGCCGACAGGATGGTAGGAGGATTGCGCATTGGCCCTGGCGCAGGCGATGTATTCGTCCCTGGTCTTCACGCCCGGCCCCGGAAAATGCTCGGCCGCGATGAAACGCTTCATGGCGCGGCTGCGGCCCACCTCCTGGGTGATCTTGATCCCGTCGATGTGGCGCTCGAGGTCATAGGGCTCCGCGAAGGAATTGGGATCGATCAATGGCGCATCGGCAGGGTTCGACGACCGCAGCCTGATCTCGCCGCGCGATCTTGGTCTGACGTGATAGGAGTTGCAGGTCGCGCCATTGCCGCCGGGGACGGTGCCGACGCCCTCCTCAACGCCCGCCCCGGCGAGAAAATGAAACTGCAGGTCGGGGGTCTTCTCGCTGCGGTCGCTCCACCAGAAGGCACCCGCCTCGACGATGTTCGACGCCACAGGGCCGCTGCGGAACATGGCATATTGAAGCCCGGCCCAGGCCTGCCAGTGCCTCTTCTTGTACTTGTCATAGGAGTGCGGCCCGTTCAGCACCCAGATGACGTCGGTCGAGAAGTGGTCGTGGAAGTTCTGGCCGACGCCCGGGAGATCGTGCACCACCGCGACGCCGACGTCGCGCAGATGATCCGCCGGGCCGATGCCCGACAGCATCAACAGCTTCGGGGATCCAATCGCGCCGGCCGTGACGATCACCTCGCTTGCCGCGTCGATCCGCGTGTGACCGCCGTTCTCCACGACCTCGACTCCGGCAGCGCGGCCGTTCTCGATGATGATGCGGCTGACGCGAAGATCGGTGCGGACCTGCAGGTTCTTCCGCCCCATGACCGGGCGCAGGTAACCCACCGCGGCGCTGCAGCGGCGGCCATCGCGCGTGGTGGTCTGATAGAGGCCCGCGCCTTCCTGCCGGCCGGAGTTGAAATCCGGATTGTGCGGCATGCCGATGTCCATGCAGCCCTGCACATAGGCCAGCGAGACTCGGTTGGGGCTCTGCAGATCCGAAACGGCGAGGGGACCGTCGATGCCGTGGTCGGCGCCGCCCAGCCGCGCATTGCCCTCGGAGCGGATGAAGCAGGGCTTGAGGTCGCGCCAGCTCCAGCCGTCGCAACCGTGCTGCGTGGCCCAGTTGTCGTAGTCCTGCGGGCAGCCACGCGTGTAGATCTCGGCATTGATCGAGCTGCCGCCGCCCAGCACCCGAGCCTGGGGATAAACGGCCTTGCGGTTGTTGGCATGGCGCAGGGGAGCGGTCTCATAGCCCCAGATCAACGGTCCGGAGGTCATCTTGAAGAAGCCGACAGGCATGTGGATGTAAGGGTTGCTGTCCTTCGGGCCGGCCTCGATCAGCAGGACCCGGGTCTCCGGCGCCTCCGACAGCCGGGCCGCCAGGACACATCCGGCAGAGCCGCCACCCACGATCACATAGTCATACATCACGGCGCTCCGAGGGACTTGCCAGTCGAGACGCGTCATCTTATAAATAACCATCTGGTTATTTCAAGAGGCGGATCGTGGCCAAATCGCCATCCCAGCGGACGCGCGACCCGGAAGCGACGCGCGCGCGCATTCTTGCGGGGGCGAAGGCCGAGTTCGCGCGCAAGGGCCTGGGCGGCGCCCGTGTCGACGACATTGCCGCGCGGGCCAAGGCCAACAAGCGCATGCTCTATCACTA
>JAPLOT010000555.1 GCA_026400595.1 Alphaproteobacteria bacterium
GGGCTCACGAGCCTCGATGAGATCAACCGGGTTACGGTGGATTGAGGCCGTGATGGCGTGGGGCTGTGGGCTGTGGAAAGAAGGTAAAGAGGACGTGAGGCAACATGGCTGAGGTCATTTCAGGCAAGCAGTTCCCGTTCCAGTGGGAAGGCAAGGACCGCAAGGGCAACCGGGTCAAGGGGCGGGGACTGGCCAAGACCGAATTGGAGATGCGTAGCGACCTGCGACGGCAGGACATTGCCGCGACCAAGGTCAAGAAGGAAAGCCAGTTCTTCAAGAGCGATGGCAAGGTCACTGCGGAAGACATCGCGATCTTCGCCCGCCAGCTGGCCACCATGCTGACGGCGGGCATCCCGATGGTGCAGGCCTTCGAGATCATCGGCGTCGGCCACGACAAGCCCGCCATGCAGAAGCTGGTGCTGTCGATCAAGTCCGACATCGAGACGGGCAACGCGCTGAACCAGGCGTTGGCCAAGCACCCGCTTTACTTCGACGACCTGTTCGTGAACCTCGTGGAGGCCGGCGAACATGCTGGCGCGCTCGAGACGGTGCTCGAGAAAATCGCGACCTACAAGGAAAAGACCGAGGCGCTGAAGAAGAAGATCAAGAAGGCACTGTACTACCCGGCGGCGGTGATGGGCGTTGCGGTCATCGTGACCGTAATCCTGCTGATTTTCGTGATCCCGCAGTTCGAGAGCCTGTTCAAGGGCTTCGGCGCGGACCTGCCGGCGTTCACGCAGTTCGTCGTCGGCCTGTCGCGCTGGATGCAGGCGAAAGGCTGGCTCCTGCTGATAATCGTCGTAGCCGCGGTGGTTACGTTTACTTATTTCTACAAGCGCTCGCGACCGATGCGCCAGTTCATAGACCGGATGTCGCTGGGGGTGCCGGTGATCGGCCCGATCCTGAAGAAAGCGGCCATCGCGCGCTTCTCCCGTACTCTCGCCACGATGTTTGGTGCCGGCGTTCCGCTCGTAGAGGCCATGAAGTCCGTGGCCGGCGCCACCGGCAACATCGTCTATCAGGACGCCGTGCTCCGGATGCGCGACGAGATCTCGACCGGCATGCGCATGCAGCGCGCCATGGAAAACACGGGCCTGTTCCCGAACATGGTCGTGCAGATGATCGCCGTCGGCGAAGAGTCGGGCTCGCTCGACGAGATGGCCGCCAAGGTGGCCGACTTCTACGAGGCAGACGTGGACGCCGCCGTGGACGGGCTCAGCAGCCTGCTCGAGCCGCTGATCATGGTGATCCTCGGCGTGCTGGTCGGCGGCCTGGTCATCGCCATGTATCTGCCGATCTTCAAGCTGGGCGCGGTGATCTAAGGGACTGTCCCGGGGGACTGTCCCCTCTCGTCCAGGCAGTGGGTGGAGAGGACGCCGCGCCCCGCGCGGCGTCTTCGTGTCAGAGGAATGCAATGGAGCTGTTCGAGATCCTGGCGGATACGCCCTGGCTGCTGACGGGGAGCGTGTTCGTCCTCTCGCTGCTGGTCGGCAGCTTCCTGAATGTCGTCATCTACCGCCTGCCCATCATGCTCGACAGGCAATGGCGCGCGCAGGCCGAAGAAATGCTCGGCGCTGAGCCCTCCGCGCCTCCGCCCATAGCCGACAGCCCACAGCCCTCTTCTCTTAGCCTTCCGCCCACAGCCGAAAGCCCTCTCGCTCCCGGCACCTACAACCTCGTCACGCCCCGTTCCACCTGCCCGCACTGCAACGCCGCGATCAAGGCGCACCAGAACATCCCCGTCCTGAGCTACCTGCTGCTCGGCGGCAAGTGCGCGAACTGCGGCGCGCCGATCTCGGCGCGCTACCCGACCGTCGAACTCGTTACGGCCATCCTCTCGGCCGCGGTCGCCTGGCACTTCGGCTGGCACTGGCAGACGGTCGCGGCGCTCTGCTTCACGTGGGCGCTCGTGGCGCTCACCGTAATCGACCTCGATCACCAGATCCTGCCAGACGTCATCACGCTGCCGCTGCTCTGGCTCGGCCTGCTGCTGAGCCTCGGGTGGCACGCCGGCCTGACGCCGCCGATTCCCGTAGACCCGCGGTCAGCAATCATAGGCGGAGCCGCCGGATACCTGAGTCTGTGGCTCGTCTACTGGGCGTTCAAGCTCGCTACCGGCAAGGAAGGCATGGGCTATGGCGACTTCAAGCTCTTCGGCGCGTTCGGGGCGTGGATGGGTTGGCAGATGCTGCCTCTCATCATCCTGCTGTCCGCAGCCACCGGTGCCGTCGTCGGCATCGCACTCATCGTGCTGCGCGGCCGAGACCGCAACATCCCCATTCCTTTCGGCCCATATCTCGCCGCCGCGGGCTGGATCGCGCTGATGTGGGGACCGCAGATCGTCGGCGGGTACCTGTCGCTGGCCGGGCTGGACCA
>JAPLOT010000375.1 GCA_026400595.1 Alphaproteobacteria bacterium
AGATGCGGAAGCGGGTCTGCGGTTCCCAGATGGCGGCCATCTCGGGGCGGGTATAGCGGGGGATCATGGCGGACCTTTCGTCGTCTCGGGCGCCGGATTAACAAATCCCTTGGCCGGGTGCGAGTCCCGAAGTCAGTTTTCCCAGTTCGGCAGCGTGAAGGGAACCGCGATGATGCGCCGGTTCTCGCCTTCGAAGCCGCGGCTGTAGACGCCGACCAGCGCCACCTGATGGCCCGGATTGCCAAAGCCGGAAGGCGTGTAGATGGCTTCGATGTCGTAGCGCAGCGGGCAGAGGCGCGACTTGGGAATGCTCTCGTCGCGGGCGATGGTGACCGATTTTCCCGTGGTCAGCACCTTGAGCATCAGCTCCATGCCGTATGGCTTGAAGTCCGGGTCCGTGCAGTCGTCAGGCGCCGGGAGTTCGACATTCGACACGCTGAGCTCATAGGGCGGCTCCATCGTGTTGTGGAAGATGCCGAAGCGCACGCGTGTCCGATCCGGCACCGCCTCGGTGAAGGGATTGGCCAGCAGCAGGTCGGCGGGTTCGGTGATGGCAAGCCGCTCGATCACGGGCTGGGCCTTGGCCATGGCCTGGCGCCGGGCCTCCGGCAGCCGCTGTTCCTCATCCTCGACGAGGATGCGGACCGGCGTGCCCTTCACCCAGTCATTGGCGGCAAGATCGAGCACGAAGACATCCCAGTACGGGAAGCCCGAACCGTCCTGGACGCCGAACTGCTCGAAAGCGAAGTACTTGCCATCCGCCGAGTAGCCGAGCGCGCGGGACTGGGCCCCGTCGGCGGCTAGTCCGGGCGCCGCGCCAAGGACAAGCGCCAAAACCAGGATCATCAGCCGCAGCATCTCAGAAGGCCCGGAAGGTGATGATCGTGTAGGTGTCGCGGATGCCGGGGATCTTCTGGATCTTCTCGGCAACGAAGTGTCCGACATCGTCCTTCTCGTCGAGATAGAGCTTCACCAGAAGGTCATAGCCGCCGGCCGTGGAGTAGATCTCGGATGCGATCTCGGCGTCGGCAATGGCGGTGGCCACCTGGTAGGACTTGCCGAGCTCGCATTTGATCTGGACGAAGAAGGCGCGCATGGGAGGCTCCACTCAGGGGGTTGCGACAAGTGCGGGTGGTTCGAGCGTGCGGGGATCGACCTCGGCATAGCGCCCCTTGGACCAGCGGAACCAGGCGAAGAGGGGGTCGCGCAGATCGCCTTTGGCGTCAAAACTCATCGGCCCGACGACGGTCTGCACCCGGTTGCCTGCGCGCAGCCACTCCGCAATCCGTGTGCCATCCTTGCTGGCGGTCGCCTCCGCCGCCTGGACCCAGGCCTGGATGGCGGCATAGGCGTAGAGCGTATGGCCCTCGGGCGCGTCACCGCTCTCATCGAAGCGCGAGACGACCGTGCGTGCGCTTTCGAGCCGCTGCGGATCGAGAAGGAAGGTCACCAGCGTGCCTTCCGCCGCGTCGCCCGCAATGCGCCAGTAGTCCTCCGTCAGCAGCGCATCGCCGCCCATCAGTTGCGCGGCCGATCCCATGCCGCGCAGGGCCTTGGCGATGGCTGCGCCCTCCACATAGCTTCCGGCAAGATAGACGAGCTCGGCCCCGGCCTCGGTCACGCTCAGCGCCACGTCGGCGTAATCCTCGGCGCCCGGCTTGAAAGTGGTGTCCAGCACGGGCCGCAGATTGGCAGCCGCAAGGCCTTCGCGAAGCTTCGTCACCAGCGCCGCGCTCGCCGGGGACTGATCGCTCAGGATCGCGATCCTGGCCTTGGGAAACTTCTCGGCGATGAGCCGCGCCGCGGCGGAGCCCTGGGCCTCGTCTCTTGGTGTTGCCCGGATGACGTTCCAGCCACCGTCGTCGGTGAATCGGGGATGCGACGAGGCCGGACTGATCTGTACGATTCCCGCCTTTTCGTAGACCTTGGAGGCCGGGATGGAAGCCCCCGAACAATAATGGCCCGCCACGAAGGTGACGCCGGCCGTCACGAGTTCGGTGGCCACCTCCACGGCCTTGCGCGGGTCGCATCCGTCATCCAACGCCTTGAGCGCCAGGCGTTCGCCGCGCAGGCCTCCGGTGGCGTTGTAGTCGTCGATCGCCTGTTGCGCGCCCCGGCGGATCTGGTCTCCGAGCACGGCGTTGGGACCGGAGAAGGGTCCCGCCGTGCCGACGAGGATCTCGGCCAGAGCAGGTGGTCCGGCAAGGACGAGGGCAAAGCCTGCGACGGTGAAGAGGGATTTGATCCGCATCTTGGTCCGGTTCTGTGGTTGGCGGCACTATCGGTCGTCGCGCGGGTTTTCGCAACCCGATGGCCAGACGAAGAGACCCGCGCAATTGCTTGCGCGGGTCCCGATCATTCGAAATCCCAGGCCGCTTAGTTCAGCGACGGGTCTTCCGTGTACTTGCCGTTCGAGAACTTGTACCAGACGTACTTGGCGTTCTTGATGTCGCCCTTTTCGTTCAGGCTGATCTCGCCGAGGACGGTCTTGACCGGGTTGCCGGCGCGGAGCCATTCGGCGATCTTCTTGCCGTCGGTGCCGCCGGTGGCGGCTGCCGCCTGGGCCCAGGCCTGGATCGCGGCATAGGCGTAGAGCGTGTAGCCTTCCGGATCATATCCACCGGCCTTCATCTTCTCGACGACTTCCTTGGCTTCCGGGAAGTTGCGCGGCTCCGGCGCGAAGGTGAAGATCATGCCTTCACCGGCGGGGCCGGCAATGGTCCAGAACTCCTCGGTGTTGAAGGCGTCGCCCGACACCATCTGGGCGCCCAGACCCTGCTCACGCATCTGGCGCAGGATAAGCGCGCCTTCCGTGTGATAGCCGCCGACGTAGACCACGTCGATGCCGGCGTCCTTCATCTTGGAGACGAGGGCGGTGTAGTCCTTTTCGCCGGCGGTGTAGGACTCGTTCATCGCTTCGGTCATGCCAGCCGCGTTGAGCGCCTTGCGGGTCTCGTCGGCCAGGCCCTTTCCATAGGGCGACTTGTCGTCGATGATGGCCACCTTCTTGCCGGCATAGTTCTTGGCAATGAAGTTGCCCGCAACGATGCCCTGGGCGTCGTCACGGCCGCAGACGCGGTGGGTGTTCCACTGGCCGGACTCGGTGAAAGCCGGGTTGGTGGAGGCGGGCGTGATCTGGACGATGCCTTCCTCGGCATAGATCTGCGAGGCCGGGATCGAAGAGCCCGAGCAGAAGTGGCCGGCCATGAACTTGATGCCCTTGCCGACCATGTCGTTGGCAACGTTGACGGCCTGCTTCGGATCGCAGGCGTCGTCGCCGATTTCAAGCTTGATCTGCTCGCCGTTGACACCGCCGGCGGCGTTGATGTCGGCGACAACCTGCTCGGCGCCCTTCTTCAGCTGCTCGCCGAAGGCGGCGTACTGGCCGGTCATCGGGCCGGCAACACCGATGGTGATGTCGGCAAGAGCCGAGGTGGCCGACAGCATCGCGGCAAAGCCGACCGCAACGCCGGTCATCAGAAATTTCTTCATACTTAGTCTCCCTTGGATTTTTGGACCTTCAGGTCTTTCGGGGTGACGCACCCCTTGGGCTACTTTCTAGGCCCAAAGGCATGCGATTGGGAAGGGCCTTGAAAACCTTTCCTAATTTTAACCGGCTGCCCGGTTGCGCCAGGACAATGGCCCTGATCTCTCATAGAGCCAGGGGTATTGGCTCACCATCTGCCGGACCCGGGTGAGGCGGTAACCGAGCAGGGCGCCCGTGACCAGGACCAGCGTGTCGGTGATGAAGTAATGAAGGGACAGCAGCACGCCATCGAACAGCGCATAGTGAAAGAAGCGCAGGGCAAGGCCCATGGGGATCATGTAGGCAACGGCCATCCAGATCGGCCGCCATTTGCTGGCCAGGCCGCGGCCGGCCAGGAAGGCGGCGCCGCCGCCGATGATGACAGTCATGATCAGGAATATCCACGGGCTGTCTTCGACGAACAGGGACATGGCTAGTGGCTCCCCTCGAGATAGGCGGCCCGGATTTCCGGCTTGCTCAGCAGTTCCTTGCCGGTGCCGGACATGGTGATGTTGCCGTTGACCATGACATAGGCCTGGTGGGCCAGTTTCAGGGCATGGAAGGCATTCTGTTCGACGAGGAAGACGGTGAGTCCTTCCTGCTCGTTGAGCTCCTTGATGGCGGCGAAGATCTGCTTGACGATCAGAGGGGCAAGTCCCAGCGATGGCTCGTCCAGCAGAAGCAGGCGGGGGCGGGACATCAGGGCCCGGGCAATCGCCAGCATCTGCTGTTCGCCGCCCGACAGCGTGCCGCCGCGCTGGCCCTGGCGCTTTTCCAGGATGGGGAACATGCGGAAGGCGCGGGCAAGGTCCTCTTCGAAATGAGCCGGATCGGCAATGGTAGCGCCCATCTGCAGGTTCTCAAGCACGCTCATGCGCGGGAAGATGCGCCGGCCCTCGGGCGATTGCGAAATGCCGAGCCGGGCGATCTCGTGGGTGGGCATGCCGGTGATGTCGATGTCATCGAAGACAATGGAGCCGGCACGCGCACGTGGCGTGCCGCAGATGGTCATCATCAGGGTGGACTTGCCGGCGCCATTGGAGCCGATCAGCGTGACGATCTGGCCTTTCTTGATGTCGATGTCGACACCCTTGAGTGCCTGGATCTTGCCATAGAAGGTCTGCACCCCGCGGACGGTGAGAAGCGCGTCGCTCATGAGCGGCCTCCCTTCTTCTTCGCAGGTGTCGGTTTCCTTGCAGGCGGCCTCTTCGCGGCTGCGGCCTTCTTGGTCGGGGACTTCTTCGCCGGGGTCTTGGCCGCCGGCTTTGGCTCTCGCTTGGGTGGCTTGGGAACAACTGTCCCGGCGGCGGGCAGATCCACGTGGATGCCTTCTTGTTCCACCTCTTCCTCATCCTCCACGCCCAGATAGGCGCGGATGACGGCAGGATCGTTCTTCACATGTGCCGGCGTGCCATCCGAAATCTTCACGCCGTAGTCGAGCACGACGATGCGATCGGAAATGCCCATGACCACGCTCATGTCGTGTTCGATGAGAAGGATCGCCACGTCCTCGTCCTTGCGGATGTTGAGCAGCAGGCGGTTGAGTTCCTCGGATTCGCGCGGGTTGAGGCCGGCGGCAGGCTCGTCGAGACACAGCATGACGGGCCGCGTGCACATGGCGCGGGCGATCTCCAGGCGGCGCTGGTCGCCATAGGGTAGGTCGCCGGCGGGATCGTCGGCGCGGTCGATGAGACCGGTCTTCTCCAGCCAGTAGGCGGCGAAATCCACGGCTTCCTTGCTGGCCTTCTGGTAGCCCTTGGTGTTGAAGATGCCGGCGAACGTGTATCCAGAGGCGCGCATCAGCGTGTTGTGCTGGGCCACCATGAGGTTCTCCAGCAGAGTCATGCCGGCGAAGAGGCGGATGTTCTGGAAGGTCCGCGCCACTCTCGCATTCTGGGTGATGCGGAAGTCATCCATCCGTTCCAGCGCGAAATGGGTGCCATCCTGGTGGATCAGCGAGATTGCTCCCTCGGTCGGCTTGTAGAAACCGGTGATGCAGTTGAAGACCGTGGTCTTGCCCGCGCCGTTGGGGCCGATAAGCGCGGTGATGTCGCCGCGCCGGGCCTCGAAGGAGAGATCGCCCACGGCGGTGAGCCCGCCGAAGCGCATGGTCAGGTGCTCCACATGGAGCAGGGTCTTTGGATCGAGCGTGGTCATGTCAGCCGTGTCCCTCGGCAACCAGGTCGCTCGACACGGACTTCTTCTCCTTCAGATAGACGGAGGGATCCCGTCGCGTGACGAAGCCGCGCGGCTTCCAACGCATGATGAGGACCATGGCAAGGCCCACCGCCAGCATGCGGAACTGGCCGGGGTCGACGCCCTCGGGCAGCACCAGTTTGAGGAAGTCAAGCTGACGGAACAGTTCGAAGGCGCCGATGATTGCGATCGACGCGAAGACCACGCCGATCTGCGAGCCGAGGCCTCCGAGCACGACAATTGCCAGGATGATCGCCGACTCCATGAAGACGAAGGATTCCGGGCTGACGAAGCCTTGCCGGGTGGCGAAGAAGGACCCTGCGAAGCCACCGAACATCGCGCCGATGGCGAAAGCGGTGAGCTTGGTCGAAGTGGTGTTGATGCCCAGCGAGCGGCAGGCGATCTCGTCTTCGCGCAGCGCCTCCCAGGCGCGGCCCACGGGCAGCTTGCGCAGCCGCAAGGTCACGAAGTTGGTGAGCAGGGCGAGGACAAGGATGATGTAGTAGAGCCAGATGATGCGATAGATCGGCTTGTGTTCGAGACCGAAGAAGGCCGCGAATCCACCCTCGTCGGCGGTGAATGGCAGGCCGAAGAAGGAGGGGCGCGGGATCTGGCCGATGCCTGCGGGGCCGCCGGTGAAGTCCACCCAGTTGAGCAGCACCACGCGGATGATCTCGCCAAAGGCCAGTGTCACGATGGCAAGATAGTCGCCGCGCAGGCGAAGCACCGGGAAGCCGAGGATGACGCCCCACAGCGCGGCCAGGATACCGGCGATGGGCAGGGTGATGAAGAAAGCCCAGGGAATGATTCCCTCGCCAAACCACATCGGGAAATAGATGGTGGCCAGCAAGGCGTAGGTATAGGCGCCGACCGCGTAGAAGGCGACGTAGCCGAGGTCGAGCAGTCCGGCCAGGCCCACCACGATGTTGAGACCCCAGCCCAGCATGATGTAGGTCATGATCAGGATGGCGAGATCCATGATCTGGCGTTCGCGGTCGCCGGTGGTGCTGGCGATGAAGGGCAGGGCGATCGCGATGACCAGCATGATCGGACCGAGATACTTGCCGATGGCGAATTCGGGTTTCGCTGACGCCGACTTGGCCGGAGCCACAGCCGCCGCTCTCGGCTTCATCATCTGGTAGAGATGGATGCAAAACCGGCCAGCGACGGTGATGGCAACGAAGACCGCCACTTCGCCCCAGCGCTGCTGGAGGGCGAGCGTGCCGCTCGCGGTGACCGTCTTGAGGCCGACGAAGGGGCCGAAGATGGCCAGTGCCAGAAGCGCGGTAATGATCAGGTCCTTGACGATTCCCGCGGCATCCGTAGGACCCTCGGCACCGCCGACATGCGTGGACTTGGGTGCTGCAGCCATGATGTCAGACCTTTTCCACTTCGGGTTTGCCGAGAATGCCCTGCGGCAGGAAGATCAGCACGGCGGCAAGCATGGCGAAGGCAGCGACGTCCTTGTATTCGACCGAGAAGTAGGCCGACCAGAAGACTTCGATGAGGCCGATGATGAGGCCGCCGAGCATGGCACCGGGGATCGACCCGATGCCGCCCAGGACGGCGGCGGTGAAGGCCTTCACGCCGGCGAGGAAGCCCACGTAGAAGTCGATAACGCCGTAGTAGAGGAAGAACATCATGCCGGCCACGGCAGCAAGCGCGGCGCCCATGATGAAGGTGATGGAGATGGTCTTGTTCACGTCGATCCCCAGCAGCGAGGCCATTTTCATGTCCTGCTCGCAAGAGCGCTGAGCCCGGCCCAGCGAGGTGCGGGTGATGATCGCGGTGAAGACCGCCATGAGCACCAGCGTTGTGATGATGATGAAGATCTGCATGTTGGACAGGCGGACGATGAATTCGCCCTGGTCGCTGGCGCGCTCCATGATGAC
>JAPLOT010000351.1 GCA_026400595.1 Alphaproteobacteria bacterium
GAGGCCGAGGGCGCCGGCATGGATCTGCTCGCGCAGGGGCTCGACGTGGCTGGCATTGCCCTTGCCCATGAAGCCCACGTTGATGGGGAGATCCTCCGCGGCTTCGAGCATGCGGTGGATGTACCAGGGTCCCGGCGTCACCGTTGTTGCAAGGCTGCCGACCGACGGGCCGGTGCCGCCGCCCACCAGCGTGGTGGTGCCGCTGCACAGGGCTTCTTCGGCCTGTTGCGGCGCGATGAAATGAAGATGGGAGTCGACGCCGCCGGCTGTCAGGATCTTGCCCTCGCCCGCGATGATGTCGGTGCCGGGTCCGATGACGATCGTGACGCCGGGCTGGATGTCGGGATTGCCGGCCTTGCCAATTCCGCTGATGCGGCCGTTCTTGACGCCGACATCGGCCTTCACGATGCCCCAGTGGTCGAGGATGATCGCATTGGTGATCACCAGGTCGGCGACATCGGCGGCCATGGCCTTGCTCTGGCCCATGCAGACGCGGATCACCTTGCCGCCTCCGAAGGTCACCTCGTCGCCATAGACGGTGTGGTCCTTCTCGATCTCGATGATGAGCTCGGTATCGGCCAGCCTGACGCGGTCGCCGGTGGTGGGGCCGTAGAGGTCTGCATAGGTCCTGCGTGCGATCTTCACCATTTCAGCGCTCCAGGCTTCCCATGATCTTCGCGTTGAAGCCGAAGACCTTGCGCTTGCCGGCCAGCGCCACGACCTCGACTTCGCGTTCCTGCCCCGGCTCGAAGCGAACCGCAGTGCCTGCCGGAATGTTGAGCCGGAAGCCGCGTGCCTTGTCGCGGTCGAACTTCAGCGCGCCGTTGGTCTCGAAAAAATGATAGTGCGATCCGACCTGGATCGGGCGGTCGCCCGCGTTCGCCACCATCAGCTTGCGTGTTTCTCGGCCCGCATTCAGCTCGATCGCGCCGTCATCGATGAAGTATTCGCCGGGGATCATGCGTTTCTCCTTACGGGATCGGATTGTGGACGGTGACGAGCTTGGTGCCGTCCAGAAATGTCGCCTCGACCTGCACGTCGTGAATCATCTCGGGCACGCCTTCCATGACGTCGTCGCGGGTCAGAAGCGTGGCGCCGTAGGACATCAGCTCGGCGACGCTCTTGCCGTCGCGCGCGCCCTCGAGGATTGCACACGAGATGTAGGCGATCACTTCCGGGTAGTTCAGCTTCACACCGCGCGCCTTGCGCCGCTCCGCAAGCAGCCCGGCGGTGAAGAGCAGAAGCTTGTCTTTCTCGCGTGGCAACAGTTCCATCTTGACGTCCTCGATTCCCTCTATGACCTAAGTCGACCAGACGCGCGGCGCCATCGCGGGTTTGCCCTGCCGGGCCTGCCGAAGCGCATCCCAGGCAAGGGTGAAGAGCGCTTTGCACTCGGTGGCGCGGCCGCCGAGATAGCGGCACACCACCACATGCTCGAGCTCCGACACCGAGAATTGTCCCGTACCCCGATCTCCGACAGCGTGTCGCACCTGGTCGGCCGAAAGTTCAGATTGTCCGCCGGCATAGATCAT
>JAPLOT010000199.1 GCA_026400595.1 Alphaproteobacteria bacterium
AGCCGAAGTGAGGCGCGGCCACCCAGAAAGTCGCCGCAGCCATAGGCCAGAGCTCCGATGAGCGCCACCGACATCATCGAAACTTCGAACGGCAAAAGCGAGAACAGCACACGCCACCTGTCAGTTTCCGCAGTTGCACAAGCCAGCGATCATGGCCGGCGCATACGCGCAATACAGGCGGGTCAAGTCGATGACGGTAAATGAATGAACATCGCTGTGTTCTCGCTTCATCCGGCAAGAACATGAGCGAGTACGGCAGTCAGACCCAGTAGGAGCTCACGGCGATTGAGCGTTGTCATTCCAGTCTCCCTTGTTCCCGATTGGCCTGACTGACAATATTGGGAGAAACCTCACGTATGAGTTTGCGTCTGAGCGCGACAGCATAGTCGCCATAGTCGCTCACTTTCATCACGAATGCCCCAGGTCCCGTAATCACGGTTCGCGCGTAGTACTCGGCTAGGTCCTTAGCTTCACTCGAGATCACGAGGGCGTTGATCGTGATCCCCTCGGCCTGCGCGCGTGCCCTTGCCTGTTGCGGGCGCAAGGACACCCGCTTTCTCCGAGTAAAGGTCGTCTCCTCGCCATCTCCGGAAACATTTACAATCGATCGAAAGGCGCATCCCATGGTGGCGAGTTTGTCCATGGCGGCAGCTAACCCTGCGCCAAGTCCGGTATTGCCGAGCACCGTCCGGCTCTTGTTTTCCACCATGCGAGCGAGGGTTTCTGCATCAGCTGGATCTCTGATTTGAACCGTGTCCGTGCTTTGGGTCGCTCTTTCAGGGTCTCCCCAGAAGATGACTGCCATCGAGACGGTGCCCGCTCTCTTCAGCGCCTTCAGGACTTCCGGGTCTCGGAGGGATGCTGCGATTGCTGACTTCTGGAAGTTGTACTCCCGGGCGTTGACGCTGCCGGACCCGTCGACCGCAAGAACCAGAGCGACATCGACACAGCCTTTGTTGGCAAGGGCGTTGGAGGCTTGAGCAGTCAGCGCGGTGAGCCCTGCCAACATCACCAGCAGCAAGGTCAAGGCGGCGCGGTATGCTGCGCTTGCCAGCAAACTGGGCTTTGAGACCTGGGACTGGCCCGTGTGCTTGGTTGCGATCAACCTCATGCGCGGGCGACTGCCTGCTGATCGCACCGTTTCGCCCAATGCGTGAGTCAATGAGCGTGTGGCTTTCATCGGATTGAGTCCCGTCATGCGCGGTGTTCCAGGGCAAACTCCTCTTCTGGGCTGAGGATCAGCTTGTGGCGACCAATCATCGCGAAGTAGATGGCCGCGATCCCAAACCAGACCAGCACCCAGGCCGCACCCTTGGTGAAGTTGGCGTCCTGCACCTGGTAGGCGAGCGTGACCACCGAGATAACGATGGTGACGATAGCGCCTGGAATGCCGAACGGGCTGCGATAGGGCCGGGCAATGCCACTGTGGTGCCGCCGCAGGATGATGAAGGAGACGGCCCGAAAGATATAGGACAGCATGGCGCCGAAGACCGCCATGTTGAGAAGGACACTTCCAATCAGCGGTGAAGCTTCCTTTCCGCCCAGGACGGTCCACAGGATCATCATGATGCCGAGACCAAGGGCCGAGCCGACCAGCATGGCGATGTGAGGCGTCTTGTAGGTCTTGTGGGTGATTGACAGCGCGGAGGGGAAATAGCCTGCCCGGGATAGCGAGAAGATCTGCCGGCCCTGAGCAAAGAGAATCGCATGAAAGCTGGCAATCAGGCCCGACAGGGCGATCAGGCCGAGCACTGTTGCACCCGCACCACCAAAAATCGCGCGAAAACCGTCAAGCAGCGGTTCACCGGAGGTCCCGAGCTTGTAGGAACCGACGCCAATCACTGCAGGATTGAGGACCACGACCAGGACTGCCGTTGCAATGAGCGTCGCCAGGGCAAGCACGATGCCCTTTGGCATGTCCTTCTGAGGGTCGATGCACTCCTCCGACGCCAGGGGTAGCTCTTCGATGGCGAGGAACAGCCAGACCGCGTAGGGGAGCGTCGCAAGTATCCCATGGACACCCATCGGAAACCAGGATCCACCGCCCTCGGGAAGCTCTGACCCGTCAGGGGCGATGTTCAAGGCCCAGCGATCGAAATCCAGATGTGGCAGGGCGCTGAAGCAAAAGAACAGAAGTATTGCCAGTGACGTCAGGGTGACGACCAGCGTCACCCGAAACGACAGGGCGACGCCAAGAATATTCAAGATCAGGAACACGCCGTAGGTGCCGATCCACCAGACCCAGAGCGGCAGCTCGCTCCCAAGAATGCTGCTGAGATAGGTGCTGATGAAGAAACAGATGACGGCCGGCGTCATGACATATTCGACATTCTCGCAAAGACCAGAGACAAACCCGCTCCAGGTC
>JAPLOT010000116.1 GCA_026400595.1 Alphaproteobacteria bacterium
CCGGAGAAGACGCGTGGCTTGAACTTGGAGGCGGGGGTCGACATGGGGCAAACCTCTGGGAAATCCGGCAGGGCTTATGCCCGCAATCGGTGGCCGAGAAAAGGGTCCATTCCTTCGCCTCTTGAAAGCGGCTGCCAAACCCGGTCTAACCGCAGCCATGCCGGAACTTCCAGAAGTCGAGACCGTGATGCGCGGGCTGAAGCCCGTGCTCGAGGGCCAGCGCATCGAGACGGTCATCCTGCGCCGTGCCGATCTGCGCTTTCCGTTTCCGCAAGGTTTCGCCGCGCGCCTGGCCGGGCGGCAGATCCTCGGGCTTTCGCGCCGGGCAAAGTACATTCTCGCCGAGATCGAGGGCGGCGACTGCCTGCTCGTCCATCTCGGCATGACCGGTCGCTTTACCGTGCTGCGCCCCGATGGGAGCCGCAATCTCGGCGAATTCTACTTCGAGACGGGCGCCGGAAGCGATGCCGCGGGTGTGCATGACCATGTGGTGATGGCGTTGGCCGACGGAACCCGCCTGGTCTACAGCGATCCCCGCCGCTTCGGCATGATGGATCTGTTTCCGTCCGGCGAAGCGGCCACCCACAAGCTGCTGCGGGACATCGGCGTCGAACCCCTTGGAAACGGCTTCCACGCCGAATACCTGGCCGAAAGGTTCAAGGGCAAGTCAGCGCCGCTGAAGGCCGCCCTTCTCGACCAGGGCATCGTCGCGGGCCTCGGCAACATCTATGTCTGCGAGGCGCTGTTCCGCACCGGCCTGTCACCCACACGCAGGGCCGGCACGCTGGCGCACGGCAAGCGGGTCGACCCCAGGCTCGACGTGCTGGTGCGCCATATCCGCGACATCCTGGGTGAGGCCATTGCAGCGGGTGGCTCGACGCTGCAGGATTTTGCCGGCACGGATGGGAAAGCCGGTGTCTACCAGCAGCGCTTCGCCGTCTATGACCGCGAAGGCGAGGCCTGCACCCGTTGCGGTGCACCCGTCAGAAGACGAGTACAGTCGGGGCGCTCGACATTCTATTGTGCGGCCTGTCAGAAATAGGATGGCCATGGCTTACGAACACATCATCGTCGAGACGCGCGACCGGGTCGGCCTGGTCACGCTCAACCGGCCCAAGGCGCTCAACGCGCTGAACTCCGCGCTGATCGCCGAACTCAATGCGGCACTCGAAGTCTTCGAGGCGGATGCCGGAGTCGGCTGCATCGTGATCGCCGGCAGCGAGAAAGCCTTTGCGGCCGGCGCCGACGTGAAGGAAATGGCCGACAAGACCTATGTCGACGCCTATCTGGGCCAGTTCCTCACCGGCTGGTCGCGGCTTGCGGCGGCGCGCAAGCCGGTGATTGCGGCGGTCTCGGGCTTTTGCCTCGGCGGCGGCTGCGAACTCGCCATGATGTGCGACTTCATCATCGCCAGCGAGACGGCAAGGTTCGGGCTTCCCGAAATCACCCTCGGCATCATGCCGGGCGCCGGCGGCACGCAGCGGCTGCCGCGCGCCATCGGCAAGGCCAAAGCGATGGACATGATCCTGACCGGCCGCATGATGGAGGCGGCCGAGGCCGAACGCTGCGGGCTGGTTGCGCGCGTCGTGGCGCCGGAGCGGGTGCTCGACGAAGCGCTGGCTGCGGCTGCGAAGATCGCATCCTATTCGCAACCCATCGTGATGATGGCGAAGGAGACGGTGAACCGCGCCCAGGAGATGTCGCAGGAGGAAGGCATCCGGTTCGAGCGGCGGCTCTTCCTGTCGATGTTCGCCACCGAAGACCAGAAGGAGGGCATGGCCGCCTTCATCGAGAAGCGCAAGCCTGGCTTCAGGAACCGCTAGCTCCGCCAGCAACGTCCTTGAACAGCACGTCGCGGTCGATGATGAAGTTGGCAAGCAGGGCCAGGCTGGCTGCGCCCATGGCGCGCGCATCGGCGCCGATGGTTCCTTCTTCGACGACGAAAGGCGTAATTCCGAGCGTCGCCACCTTCGACATGACGCTGCGCACGGAAGCGACGAGCCTGCGCCGGACGGCGGCCGGCATGGCGCCATCGATGATCACGGCCTCGGGCTCGAGCACGGCTGCCGTGCTGGCCGAGGCACAGGCGAGACTCATGGCCGCATCTGCGATCCAGCTGTCGAGGACTGCGCCGGCAGCGCTCCAGTCGTCCGGACGGTTGCGCAGGATGTCGGGATCAAGGCCGTCACGCCGCAGCGCATCTTCGAGAACCGACAGGGACGCGCTGAGAATCAGCTGCTGTGCGCCGTCCGATCGCGAAGGAACGAGCAGCGAGCCAAGCGCGCCGGCATTGCCGCTGCGGCCCTGATGCAGGCCGCCATTGATGACGATGCCGCCACCGATGAAGAAGCCGACGTAGAAATAGGCATAGTCGCGCCGGGAGCGGCCATTGCCGAAGAGGAGTTCCGCAGCACATGCGGCGGTGGCGTCGTTGCAGTGATGAACGGGCCACTCCACGCGCGCCGCGACCGCCGCACCGAGGTCGAAGCCTCGCCAGACGTCGAGAGCGCCGGGCGGTGCGCCGACAGCTTCGGACCAGTTCCACAATTCGAAGGGTGCGGCGATGCCGAGCCCGGCGATGCGTGCAACCTGGCTGCGGGTCATGCCCTTGGTCAGCAGTTTCACGCCGCTTTCGGTGAAGGATACGATCTCGGCCGGAACCGGATAGCGATAGGGCTGGCGCAGCGTGGCGCAGACCCGGCCGGTGAGATCGAGCAGCATGAGATCGGCCGACCGGCGCCCAAGCTTCAGTCCGATGGCATAGGCGCCTTCGGGATTGAGCGTGAAAGGGACCAGGGGCTGGCCCACCTTGCCGCGCTGCGGAGTCTCGCGCTTGAGGAGATCGTCAGATTCGAGCTGGCGGACGATGACCGAAACGGTCTGGGCTGAAAGCCCGGTCAGCCTGGCGATTTCGGCCTTGGGCAGCGCCCCGTGATGGCGGACCAGCGACAGCACCAGGCGTTCATTGTAAAGCCTTACGCCGGACTGGCTGGTGCCGCGCGACAGGGCATGCCCCGCGTCCGTCCGGCTTTCCGTGCCTGTCCATGCCATGCTGTCCGTCCTGCCGATGCCAGCCTCTGGCGGCTGATGGCGCGACCTTCCGACAGGCCGTTCGGGCAGTCAATAAGTAAATCGGTCTGATTTATAGCTTGAAAGACCCGCGCCGGGTTCAGGCAGCGGCATAATTCTGCGCCGCCATGCCCGCAATGCTGGGCCGGCGGCCGGTGAGCGGATTGTCCGGATTCCAGCCGAGCCTGGTTTCATAGAAACGGGCTGCCAGCGCGTCATACATGAGCAGGCGACCGGCCAGGCTCTCGCCGATGCCCAGCACCTCCTTGATCACTTCCATGGCCTGCATCGATCCGATGATGCCGGGAAGTGCCCCCAGGATCCCCGCCTCCTCGCAGGCCGGAAAGAGTCCACGCGGCGGGATCTCGCCGATCAGGCAGCGATAGCTGGGCCAGGGCGTGCCGTCGGGAGACGTCTCATGCGGCTTGAAGGTGGAGAGCTGCCCGTCGAACTGGCCAACCGCCGCGCTCACCAGCGTCCTGCGGGCAAAGTAGCAGGCGTCGCTCACCAGAAATCGGGTCGGAAAATTGTCGCAGCCGTCAGCCACGATGTCGTACCGGCCGATGATGTCGAGGGCGTTTTCCGCGGCGATGCGCTCGTCATGCGCCATCACCGTCACATGCGGATTGATCGCCAGCAGGGTCTCGCGCGCGCTGGCGGTCTTGGCCATGCCCACGCGTGCGGTGGTGTGCAGGATCTGGCGCTGAAGATTGGACAGGCTCACCGTGTCATGATCGATCACGCCGATGGTGCCGATGCCGGCAGCAGCCAGATAGAGCAAGAGCGGTGAGCCGAGACCGCCCGCGCCAATGACGAGTACGCGCGCGGCCTTGAGCTTCGCCTGTCCCGGGCCGCCGACCTCATGCAGCACAAGGTGCCGGGCGTAACGTTCGATCTCCTCGCCGTTCAGCGCCATCAGCGGCTCCCGGACGATCCGAAGCCGCCTTCGCCGCGCGCCGTGTCATCGAGCGTGGCGACCGGTTCCCAGGTCGCCCGCGTCACCGGCGCGATCACCATCTGCGCGATGCGGTCGCCGCGCGCGATGACGAAATCGGCATCGCCATGATTGATCAACGGCACCTTGATCTCGCCGCGATAGTCGCAGTCGATGGTGCCCGGCGCATTGAGCACCGTCACGCCATGCTTCACCGCGAGTCCCGAGCGCGGACGTACCTGCGCCTCGAAGCCCAGCGGCAGCGCAATGGCAAGGCCCGTGGGCATGAGGCAGCGGGCGCCGGGCCTCAGCACGAGGGCTTCGGCGGCGCGCAGGTCCATGCCGGCTGCGCCATCCGTCTCGTAGGCCGGAAGCGGCAGATCCTCGCCATGGGCGAGCCTGCGGATGCGAACGGCGGTCACGCGCGATCCTTCAGCATGGCCGCAAGCCGATCCATCAGCCGGGTCGCCACTTCCGCCTTGGACAGGCTCGGCCAGCTTTCGACCCCGGCGGCGGAGACGAGATGAACCTCGTTGCGGTCACCGCCGAACACGCCCTTGCCGGCGCTCACGTCATTGGCGACGATCAGATCGCAGCCCTTCTTTGCCAGCTTGCTCTTCGCATTGGCGATGAGGTCCTGCGTCTCGGCGGCAAAGCCGACACACAGAGCCGGTCGGCCATTCTTGCGTTGCGCGATGGTTGCGAGAATGTCGGGGTTTTCGGCCAGCTGAATCGCCGGCGGCCCGGCGGCCCCCTTCTTCAGCTTCTGGCCCGCGACGGAAGCCACCCGCCAGTCGGCCACGGCGGCCGTGAAGATGGCGATGTCGCAGGGCAGTTCCTCCTCGCAGACCTTGAGCATCTCGGCGGCCGTCTCGACCGGCCGCATCTGGGCGCCGGGCGGGATCGGCAAGGCGGTTGACCCCGAGACCAGGACCACTTCGGCGCCCAGCGTGACGGCCGCTTCGGCGATCGCGTAGCCCTGCTTGCCCGAGGACTGGTTGGAGATGAAGCGCACGGGATCGATCGGCTCGCGCGTCGGACCCGCGGTGATGACCACCTTGCGTCCGGCCAGCGGGCGCGTGCCTGGCGTCAGAAGCTTCTCGATGGCGGACAGGATTTCGGACGGCTCCGCCATGCGGCCCGGACCGAATTCGCCGCAGGCCATCTCGCCGTCATTGGGCCCGACAACATGGACGCCATCGGCCGTCAGTATACGGAGATTCCGCTGGGTGGCAGGATGCTGCCACATCCGGACATTCATCGCGGGCGCGACGAGCACCGGCTTGTCGGTGGCCAGCAGCGCGGTGGAAGCCAGATCGTCGGCGCGGCCCTGCGCCATCTTCGCCATGAGATCGGCGGTGGCCGGGACCACCACCAGGAGATCCGCGGAGCGCGACAACTCGATATGGCCCATCTCGATCTCGTCGGTCAGGTCGAAGAGCTCGGTGTGAACCTTCGCGCCCGACAGGCTCGCCACCGACAGGGGCGTCACGAATTCCCCGGCCGCGCGGGTCATGATGGACTTGACGCCGATGCCGCGGCCCTTGAGCAGGCGGATCAGTTCGAGACTCTTGTAGGCGGCGATACCGCCGCCGATGATGAGAAGAACGGATTTCATGTCACGCATCCTGCCAGAAATCCCCGTTTCGCGCGAATCGGTTCACAGCCGGAACAGGGCGATGGCAATTGCCACCAGGGCCGCCGCACCGATCACCGCGGCGTAGCGCAGCGGCCGGTTGCGCCGCGCCTCGGCCAGGGCCAGCGCTTCGGTCGTCTGCCGGTCGAGCCGCAGTCCTCCCGACTTCGCCATGTCGGACAGCATCGTGCTGGCCTTTGCCGCGTCTTCCAACAGGGCGGGGAGACTCATGGCCATCCGGCCCAGACTGTTGACGCCGGACTCGATCCTGCCGGCCGGCCCCAGCTTGCGCTCGATCCAGCCGCGTACCACGGGCTCGGCGGTCACCCACATGTTGAGGTCGGGATTGAGCGTGCGGGCAACCCCTTCCACCACCACCATGGTCTTCTGCAACAGCAGGAGCTGTGGCTGCGTCTGCATCTTGAACTGGGACGTCACCTCGAAGAGCTGGGTCAGCAGGCGCGCCATGGAAATGTCATTGGCGGAAAGCCCCATGATCGGCTCGCCCACGGCACGGAGCGCCTGGGCGAAACTCGCCGGGTCCTGATCAGGCGGCACGTAGCCGGCTTCGAAATGCACCTGGCTGATGCGCATGTAGTCGCGCGTGATGAAGCCGTAGAGGATCTCGGCGAGGAACATGCCCTCGCGCGCACTGAGGCGTCCGGTAATGCCGAAGTCCACCGCCACGAGAGTACCTTCACGGTCGACGAAGAGATTGCCGGGGTGCATGTCGGCGTGGAAGAAGCCGTCGCGGATCGCCTGTCGCAGAAAACTCTGGATCACCGTGTCGGCCAACTGCTTCAGGTCGAAACCCTGGGCTCTCAGGGCCGCGACATCGGCGATCGGCGTGCCGTCGATCCAGCCGGTGGTCAGCACCTGGCGCGCACTGCGGCCCCAGTCGACGGCCGGCACGCGGAATCCGGGATCATCCCTGGTGTTCTCGGCGATCTCCGACATGGCGGATGCTTCCATGCGCAGGTCGAGTTCCAGCTTCATCGAGTCTTCCAGCATGGCCACGGCCGCCACGGGTCGGAGGCGGCGGCCCTCGGCGCTGAGGCGCTCGAGCAGGCGCGCAGCGAAGTAGAAGCTCTGCAGGTCGGCAGCGAAGCGCTTCTCGACGCCGGGTCGCAGCACCTTCACCGCCACGAGGCGGCCGTCAGCGGTACGGCCCTGGTGCACCTGCGCGATGGAGGCCGCAGCCACGGGTGCCGAGAGTTCGGTGAACTGCGTGTCCACGGGGCCGATATTGGCGGCGATGATCGCCCTGGCCTCGTCCATGCCGAAAGGCGGCAGGCGGTCCTGCAGCGCCTTGAGCTCGAAGGCGCGTTGCGGCCCGATGATATCGGGCCGCGTCGCGAGGAACTGCCCGAGCTTGATGTAGCTGGGGCCTAATGCGGAGAGCGCTGCTGTCAGGCGGCTCTGCGGATCGCTTGCCGGCGATCCGGTACCGATCCGCATCAGCTTCACGCCGAGGCGTGCAGGCCAGGGCAGGTCAGCCAATTGCTGCGGCTGCAGCAGCACGTCATAGCGGGCGAGCGTCCGCCCGGCCCGGAACAGCCTCGCCATGTGCACAAGGCTCTGGAACATCAGATGCGCCAGCCGGAATGAATCGCCACGACGCCGCCAGTGAGATTGCGGTAGGTCGCGTTGGCGAAGCCCGCCGCGGAAATCATGTCGCGGAATTTCTCCTGCTTCGGGAAAGTGCGGATCGACTCCACGAGATAGCGGTAGGGATGGCCATCGCCGGTCACGACCTTGCCGACGGCGGGAATGACGGTGAAGGAATAGGCATCGTAGACCGAGTCCAGCAGCGGAACATCGACCTGCGAGAACTCGAGGCACATGAAGCGGCCACCGGGCTTCAGCACCCGGTAGGCCTCGCCGAGGGCGCGGTCGATATGGGTCACGTTGCGGATGCCGAAGGCGATCGTATAGGCATCGAAGCTGCGATCGGGAAACGCCAGTGCCTCGGCATTGCCCACGGTGAAGTCGCAGCGCGCCAGGAGGCCTTCGCGCTCCGCCCGCTTGCGGCCCTCGGCCACCATCTCTGGCGAAATGTCGGCGACGGTCACATGGGTGCCATGCCCCCCGCGCCGCGCGATGCGGAAGGCAATGTCGCCGGTGCCGCCGGCCACGTCGAGGACGCTGAACGCCGTTTTCCGCCGCGGCGGATTGAGCATCGCCACGAAGTCGTCCTTCCACAGCCGGTGCAGCCCCCCCGACATGAGGTCGTTCATCTGGTCATAGCGTTCGGCAACCTTGGAGAAGACCTCGTTGACGAGGCTCTGCTTCTCGGCCTCGCCGACGCGGCGGAAGCCGAAGTCGACATCGGTCTTGCGGTCGTCCGTCATGGGTCTAGCTCCGCTTCAGCATGGCCATCAGCTCGCCGATCTTCATGGCGCCGGTGACGTGGGCCAGCAGGAAATAGCTGGATATGCCGCCGGCAACGAGAAGCGCAAGCCCCCATAAGGCCGCAAGGAAGCCTGCTCCTTCGGCATAGTTACCGGCCAGGAGGTGCTTGCCGGCCAGCAGCAGCGCGCCCATCGCGAGCGCGGCCAGCACGATCCGCGGCAGGCGCTGACGCAGCCGCTGGTCGAGGGCAAAGTGTCCGCGCCGATTCAGGGTAAATGCCAGCTGAAAGGCATTCACCCAGGCCGCGATGGTGGTGCCCATGGCGATGCCGACATGACCGAAGAACTGCGCGAGGGTGAAGCTGGCCACGATGTTCACCACCACCGACACGATGGCGAAGCGCATCGGCGTCGCGGTGTCCTCGCGGGCATAGAAGCCCGGCTGGAAGACCTTGATGAGAGCAAAGGCGGGGAGGCCCGCAGCGAAAACCAGCACGGTTGGCGCCACGGCCATGGTGTCGGCCCGGGTAAACGCGCCATGCTCGTAGACGGTGTGGATGATGGGGGCGGGTATGGCCATCAGGGCCATGGCCGCCGGCAAGGTAAGGAACAGCGACAGTTCCAGCGCCCGGTTCTGGCTGGCCAGTGCCGCTGCGTCCTTGCCGGCGCGCAGCTTGCGCGACAGATCCGGCAGCAGCACCACGCCGATGGCGACGCCGATGACGCCCAGTGGCAACTGGTAGAGGCGATCGGCGTAGTAGAGGTAGGAGACGGCGCGATCGATGGTGGTGGCGATCATGGTCGCGATCACCAGGTTGATCTGGGTGATGCCGCCGGAAATGACGCCGGGAATCGAAAGCCGGATCACCCGGCGCACATCGGGCGTGAGCTTCGGCATGCGCGGCAGGAGCCGCATGCCCGCGCGCCGGCAGGCGATCGCCAGCAGCAGGTATTGCGCGATACCCGCCGCGAAGATACCCCAGGCAAAGATGTAACCCGTCGCCGCCGTGTTGCCGGTGCCGAGGTACCAGGCCACGACATTGGCCGCGATCATCACCAGGTTCAGCAGGATCGGTGCGGCTGCCGCGGCGGTGAAGCGGTTGAGGCTGTTGAGCACGCCCGACTGCAGCGCGGTCAGGGAGATGAACAACAGGTAGGGAAAGCAGATGCGGGTAAGGTCGACGGCCAGGTCGAACTTCGGCGGATCGTCGGAGAAGCCTGGCGCGATCACCAGCATGATCAGCGGCATGGCGATCATCGCGAGGACCGAGAAGAGCATCAGCCACGTCAGCAGGACGGAAAAGACTTCGATGGCGAAGGCGCGAGCCTTGGCTTCGCCGTCGCCTTCGATCTTCTTGGCGAACAGTGGCACGAAGGCGGAATTGAAGGCGCCCTCGGCAAAGAGCGCGCGGAAGAGATTGGGGAATCGCTGTGCCACGAAGAAGGCCTCGGCGATCGGGCCGGTACCCAGCGTGAAGGCGATGAGCTGATCGCGCAGGAAGCCGAGGAGGCGGCTGATCAGGGTGAAGCCACCGACGGTTGCCGCGGATTTGAGCAACGACATTCAGGCACCGCCCTTCATGCCGCCGCCGGCCGGGCTGGCCTGAGGACGGCACTCAGCGCATTCTCGATCTGCTTGCGGCGCGACTCGTTCTCGATCTTCCCGCCGGTGAGATCCGTCACGTAGAAGACGTCGATGGCCTTCTCGCCAAAGGTC
>JAPLOT010000342.1 GCA_026400595.1 Alphaproteobacteria bacterium
TACCTGGACTTCACGGCCGGCAATCCCCACACCCCGCGCCTTGCGGCACTCGCAGATCGCTTCGTCAACTTCGGTGCCGCCGTCTCGGGCGGCAACTGCAGCAACTACTCCAATGCCATCCTGCGCTTTGCCGCATCCCGCAAGGATGTCACCGGCTCGATCAACACCAGCCCCACCCTGTGGTCCTATGCGAAGAAGGCCGGCTACCGCACCGTCTTCATCGATGCCCAGGCAGGCGGCATCACCAATCCCGGCCTGATGCAGAACTACATGACCATGACCGAGCGCGCCGACATCGACGCCTTTCATGCCCTGCGCGACGTGAGCAGCGCCGAGGCCGATTTCCGCCTGGCCGAGATCGTCGCCGCGGAGTTGGCCAAGCCCGGCCCCGTCTTCATCTATGCCAACAAGAATGGCGCGCATTTCCCCTATGACGCCGCCTATCCCGAAGGCGAGGCGCATTATCGGCCCACCATGACGGAAGCCGGCGTCGACGATCCGGTGGCGCGCGTCGCCTCCTACCGCAATGCCGTGGCCTGGTCGGTGGACAGATTCATGGCGGATCTCTTCGCCAAGGCTGATTTCTCCAACACCACGATGGTCTACACCTCGGATCATGGCCAGGCGCTCGATCCCGGAAAGCTAAGCCATTGCGTGGTCGACAATCCCGATGCGCGCACGGCCCTGGTGCCGTTGCTGGTGGCCAGCGACGATGCGGCCCTGCAAGCCGAACTCGCGGCCGCGGCTCGGCAGCGCCAGGGCAAGGCTTCGCACTTCCAGATCGCGCCCAGCGTTTTGTCCTGGATGGGCTACAGCATCAGGGACATTGCCACGGTCTATGACGAGTCCCTGGTCAGCGGCGATCGCGAGCCTGCCTTCACCTCTGGCGATGTCTTCGGGCTTTTCTCGAGCGAAGTGCATTGGACACCGGTCGACACCGCGCAGGATCGCATAGAGGCCGCAGGCCGCAAGCTTCTGCCAAGGACGGCCGTGGGAGCCGGATCATGAAGATGGACTGGACCGGCAGCCGCGCCTGGATCAGCCCCGGTGCCAATCTGATGCTGCGTCATGCGCTGCCCAACAGCGTCACCATCCTGGCGCTCTGCTTCGGTCTCACCGCGCTGATCTTCGCTGCCGAATTCAACTTCACCGCGGCCATCGCCTGCGTACTGGTTGCCGCCCTGCTCGATGCCTGCGACGGACGGGTGGCCCGCGCCACCGGTACGGCCTCGCGCTTCGGTGCCGAACTCGACTCGCTTTCCGACGTCATCTGTTTCGGCGCGGTCCCGGCCTTCATCCTCTATCAGTGGGGGTTGCACGCCTTTGGTCTTGGCGGCTGGATCGCCTGCCTCAGCGTTGCCGCAGCCTGCGCCCTGCGCCTCGCGCGTTTCAATGTCATGGTCGACCTGCCCGGAAGGCCTTCCTGGACGGGGCACTTCTTCACCGGTGTTCCGGCTCCGGCCGGCGCCTTCCTCGCATTGCTGCCGGTCTATGTCGCAAGTGGCGGAGCAATGACCCAGGAACAGGCAGCCCTGCTGGCCCTCTTTGCAGCGCCCATCACTGCGGGGCTGATGGTGTCGTCCTGGCCCACCTTTTCGGCCAAGACGGTGGGCCGCAAGGCGCTGAAGCTGCTTTTCCTGCCCAGTCTTGTGGGTCTTGTGGTGCTGGCTTTCGGCCTGATGATGGAGCCCTGGCTGACCCTTACCTTGGCCGCCGCCCTCTATCTTCTCATGCTGCCCCTCAGCAAATGGCGCTATGCCGTGCACGATCGGCGCAACGGGTTGACGTGAGGCCAGCGTCCCGGCGGCGGTGAGTCCAGTTTAGCAAACCCCATTGCCTTGCTGTCACATGGCCGTCATACTGCGTTGCAAATGAAGAAAGAAGCCGGTCACGCCGGACCCCGGTCTATGGTTCTGACGGCTGCATTCCGTGGCCGCCCACAAGGAGGAAAGTCAACATGAAGAAGAAGATCCTTACGCCGACCCAGGCAACGCTGCAGGCCGCCATGCTGTCGCGCCGCGCGATGCTGAAGTCGGCTGCGGCGCTCGGCGCCGTCGGCCTCACGAGCCCGCTCTACATCAAGCGCGCGCTCTCGTCTTCGGGCGAACTCAACCTGCTCATGTGGTCGGACGAATTCCCCGATCCCGTCATCCCGAACTTCACCAAGGCCACCGGCATCGTGGTGAACCAGACGCCCTTCTCGCAGAATGAAGAGCAGATCAACAAGCTGCAGGCCACCGGTGGCGAGGGCTTCGACCTCTGCCAGCCCACCCAGAACCGCGCGCCGCAGTACAAGGACCTTCAGGTTCTCGCGCCCTTCGACACCAACCGCCTGAAGAACACCGGCAACATCATCCCGTCGATGCTCAAGAGCGCCGCCGAGCTGTGGACCTGGGATGGCGGCATGTACTATATGCCCCACCTCTGGGGCTCCGAAGCCATTTCCTACCGCACCGATCTGTGGAAGGGCGATCCGGCCAAGCTCAGCTACGGCTCGCTCTGGGAAGAGGACGTCAAGGGTCACACGCAGGGCCGCGGACATTCCTTCCTGCTCGGCATCGGCCTGTGGATGGATGCCTCCGGCAAGATGCCGTCCAACCGCATGCTTGACGGCTACAAGGACGAAGAGAGCTTCAAGAAGCTCTGGGATCCGATCCTCGCCTTCGCCATCGAGCGCAAGGCCTGGGTCAAGCAGTTCTGGGATTCGGCCGATAACACCAAGTCGGGCCTCATGGAGAACGACGTGTGGATCGGCCAGACCTGGGATGGTCCCGCCCTCTCGCTCAAGAAGGAAGGCAAGCCGGTGAACTACCAGGCGCCCATCGAAGGCGCCATCGCTTGGGTCGACGGCCTGTCCCTGATGAAGGCGGCCAAGAACACCGATCAGGTCTATGCGTTCCTCGACTACCTGCACACGCCGGAAGCTTCGGCGGCCGCGGCCGAAGGTTCGGGCTACAACCCAACCATCACCGGCGCCGATGCGCTGCTCTCCGACGTTGCCAAGAAGAACTTCCAGGAAGCCTTCCCCGGCGATGCGCTTAACAACCTCTGGCCCTGGCCGGCGGAACCCACCTGGTACGCGGAAATCCGCAGCCAGTATGCCGACAAGTTCAAGGCCGCCTGATCGGGCTGCCAGTCGAGAGCAACGCCAGCCCCGGTTCGCCGGGGCTGGTTTGTTTTTGAGCCATGCGCGCCTTTTGCTTGATCTGGCGCCCGGATCAGTGGAAAATCCGTTTCGCAGCTGCGTAAGACAGCGTGGGTAGGGGTAGGATACGAATGAGTGCGGGCGTCGAACTCGACCATATCACCGTCAGATTCGGCCAGTTCACGGCCGTCGATGAAGCCACGCTCGACATCAAGGGTGGCGAATTCTTCTCCTTCCTCGGTCCCTCGGGCTGCGGCAAGACCACCATCCTGCGCACCGTGTCCGGGTTCCTCGATCCCTCGCAGGGCAAGGTCCGCATCGGCGGCCAGGACATGGCAGGCTTCGGCCCCAACAAGCGTCCAACCGCGCTGATCTTCCAGAATCTCGCGCTCTTCCCGCTCATGACGGTCGCCGACAACATCACCTACGGCCTCAGGGTGCGTGGCGTCGACAAGGCCGAGCGTATGAAGAAAGCTGGCGAACTGCTCGAGCTGATCGCTCTCCCCGGCCAGGGTCAGAAACTGGTCAGCGAATTGTCCGGTGGCCAGCGGCAGCGCGTGGCAATCGCCCGTGCGCTGGCGGTGCAGCCCAAGGTGTTGCTGCTCGACGAACCGCTCTCGGCACTTGATCTGAAGTTGCGCCAGCACATGCGCAACGAGTTGCGCGCCATCCAGAAGCAAGTTGGGATCACCTTCATCTACATCACCCATGACCAGGGCGAAGCCCTCACCATGTCGGACCGCATCGCGGTGATGAGCGATGGCGTCATTCAGCAGGTCTCCGACGGCAAGACCGTCTATGATGAGCCCGACACCGCTTTCGTGGCCTCCTTCGTGGGCGAGAATAATGCCTTTGCCGGAACGGTGATCAAGGCAGACAAGTCCGGCGCCGTGGTCGAGACTGCCTTCGGCCGCCTGCGCGGACGCAATCCCAAGGGTCTCAAGTCCGGCGACAAGGCGATCATCTTCGTGCGGCCGGAATCGCTCAAGCCCGGCAAGCACGCCGCCGATACGACGCTCGCCTCCGAGGTCACCAGCGTCGCCTTCGAAGGCAATGTCACCCACGTTTACCTCAAGGGTCTGGGCAAGAAGGAGATCATCCTCACCGTCGGACGCCATGGCGGCGTGAAGATTCCGGAGCAGGGCGCCAAGACCGCGATCGGCTACGACGCGGACATGGGCATCGTACTGCCGGACGGGAAGATGGCCCGTGAGTAGCCGGTTCCTCGTTTTCGTCATTCCGCTCGTCGTCATCCTCGTCTTCTGGCTGATGGCGAAACGGGAGCAGGGCCAGTCTCACGATCCGACGCGAAAGGGATTCTTCGAACGCAATGGAACTGTGCTGGGACTGGTCTTCATCGGACTCGTCGCGTTCTGGACGTTGTTCCTTGTTGTGCTGCCCTATCTCTACATGGCGGTCGAGAGCTTCCATCCCAAGCTGGTGCCGGCCAAGCGCGGTGGGCCGGAAGATGTGCTGACCATCGCGCAGTACAAGTCCTTCTTCGTCGAACCATCGAGCGGAGACTGGAACACCACCCATCTCTGGGCCTTCGGCTATACCATCGTCATCTCGATCATCATCACGGCGCTGAACTTCGCGATCAGTTATCCCCTGGCCTATTACATGGCCCAAGCCGGAACCCTCCAGAAGGTCCGGCTGCTCATGCTGGCCCTGATCGTGCCCTATTGGGTGAACGAGATCCTGCGCGCCTTCTCGCTGCGCCTGCTGCTCGCCTCGAAGGGCCTCATCAACCAGGCGCTGATGGGCATCGGCATCACCGACGGCCCCATCGATTTTCTCGGCAACAACACCGGCCTCTTCGTCGGCCTGTCCTATGCCTATCTGTTGATCATGGTGTTCCCGCTCTACAACGCCATCGAGAGCCTGGACAAGAACCAGATCGAGGCGGCGCGCGATCTCGGAGCGCCCTGGTGGAAGATCCATCGCGACGTGGTCATCCCCTATGCCAAGCCCGGCATCGCCTCGGGCTGCACCATGGTCTTCATGCTGTCGGCCGGCTCGCTTGCCGCACCGCAGTTCCTTGGCGGACCTCGCACCCTTTGGTTCACCTCGATCGTCTATGACTTCTTCTTCCAGGCTTTCAACTGGCCGCGGGGCGCAGCCTATGCCTTCATCCTGCTGGCCGCCTGCATTGCCTTCGTCATGCTCATGCTGCGACTTTTCAAGGTGTCGCTCGGGGAGACGATCAGATGACTTCCAGGTTTGTCATGAAGGGAATGATCGGCTTCTACATCTTCCTCTTCTTCCTCTATCTCTTCGGGCCGCTCGCGGTAATGAGCGTCACAGCCTTCAATACGCCGGCCTATCCGCAGGCCATTCCCTTCGAGAGCTTCACCCTCGAGTGGTTCGTGAAGCTGTGGAATCACCGTGCCATGATGGAGGGTCTGCGCAACTCGTTCATCATCGGTCTCGGCGTCGTGGCACTTTCCGTGCCCGTCGGACTCGCTGCCGCCATCATCATGAATCAGATCTATCATCGTGCCCGCGGAATGTTCTATCTGGTGACGGTTTCGCCGGTACTGACGCCGGGGGTGATCATCGGCATCTCGACCGTGATCTTCTGGAAGGACGTGCTCGGGGCGACCGAGTTTACCAAGGAGTACTTCTACAAAGGCATCATCCTGTCGATCTTTGGCCAGTCGAGCTTTGTTGCCGCCTATTGCCTGCTCATCATCATGGCGAGGCTTCAGCGCTTCGACCGCGCCCAGGAAGAGGCAGCCCTCGATCTCGGTGCCACCAACCCGCAGGTCTTCTGGCACATCCTGCTGCCCTTCCTGAAGCCCGCCCTGATCTCGGCGGCGGTAATCGCGTTTCTGACCTCCTTCGAGAACTACAACACCACCACCTTCGCCATTCTCGCCGACAAGACGCTGGTCACGGTGCTGGCCGGCGAGGTGCGCCAGGGCACCACACCCGCGCTCTCGGCGCTGGCAGTGATCATCATCGGCATCTCGCTGGCGGGTGCCATCATCTACGAGGTAATGAAGCGCCGCGAGGAACAGGCCGCCGCCCGCCTGAGCGAGCGGGCCCGCATTGCCGAACGCTCGGAGATTGTTCCGGCGCCCGTCTAGCTCGTCAGCGACAGCGTCGCCACGCCGGCGGCGATCATCAATATGCCCAGCCACTGCCCGGCCGAGACCTTTTCCTTGAGGATCAGCATGGCCAGGACGACGGCGATGGCGCCATAGGACGAGATGCCGATGGCCGCGAACTCCTTGCCCGGCAGATGTCCGGAAGCATTGACCGCGATCACGCCAAAGACATCGAGCAGCGCCATGGCCAGCATGCCCAGCCAATGTGCCCCTGCCAGCTGCTTCGGCCGCGGCTCGCCGATGAGGAACGGCAGGATGGTAACCAGCGCAGTGAAGCGCGACAGGAATGTGGCCTCGATCTCGCCCACCGACACGGCGGCGTTCTGGCCCAGCACGATGGAAGCGGAATAACCCAGCGCCGAGATCACGCCGAACAGCGCGAGCTGCGGCAGCTTGCCGGGCACCACCGCATTGATTCCGCCATCCGCCGGGCCACTGCGGGCCACGATGACCGCGCCAACGAGCGTGGCCGCCACCGCCGTCCACTGCAGCGGCGTGGGGATCAGCCCATGCGCCACGCCCCAGAAGACGACGAGGATCGGATAGCCGCCCACCACCGGGCCCACCAGCGAGATGGGGCCCAGCGAGAAGGCCTTGAATAGCCCGCCCACGCCAAGCCCATAGGCGAGGCCCAGCAGCAGGCCCTCGGTCAGACCCTCGGTCGAGGCCGTCCAGATGGTGCCGCGCCATAGCACGATGCCCAGCAGCATGGCGGCGCCCGCCACCATGACCACGGCGGCCATGCGGAACGGCCCGATGCGTTCGGCATAGCTGCGCGCCACCAGGTCATGCAGCGACCAGCACAGGGCGGCGAAAACGCCGAGAAGAACCGCCGCCATAATCGGTGAATCGCTCCGTGATCTGTTTCCCGCGCATCAAAGCATGGCTGGCGGGGTCGATCAAAGCGGTCCGGTACGCCACTGGCGGCGCAGCCGTTCCTGGTCGATAATGCAGGCTGTTCGGCCGTGCCGCTCGGGCCCGGCCGTGATGGATTGGACCTCATGTTCCTTTCGGTTTTCGAGCTCTTCAAGATCGGCATCGGACCTTCCAGTTCGCACACCGTGGGTCCCATGGTGGCGGCGCGCCGGTTTCTGGCACTGGCCGCGGCCGCGTCGCTGCCCGACACGGGCCGCCTCAGCGTCAGCCTGCATGGCTCGCTCGCCTTCACCGGCAAGGGCCACGGTACCGATCGCGCCGTCGTCCTCGGCCTTGCCGGCGAAGCGCCCGACAGGATCGATCCCGACCGGGTGGATGCCGTGCTTGCCGCCATGGCGGCGGCCCGCCGCATCAGCCTGTCCAATGGTCAGACGCTGGGTTTCGATCCCGCCCGCGATGTCATCTTCGACTTCGGCCCAGCCTTGCCCGGCCATTCCAACGGCATGTCCTTCCGCATCCTCGATGACGACAACAACACGCTGCTGGCCGAAACCTACTACTCCATCGGCGGCGGTTTCGTGCAGACCGAAGCCGAGCGCGCCGCTGCGGTGGCCGAAGGCAAGCAGGCGCGGCCGTCGCTTGACGTGCCCTATCCTTTCCGCAACGCTGCGGAGATGCTGCACATGGGGAAGGTCGCCGGCCTCACCATCGCCCAGATGAAGCGCGCCAACGAAACCCGCCATATGAGCGATGCCGAGCTCGACGCCGGCCTCGATCGCATCTGGAACGCCATGAACGCCTGCATGTCGCGCGGCCTTTCGCTCAGCGGAACGCTTCCGGGCGGCTTGAAGATCAAGCGCCGCGCCGCCGAGATCTTCGCCAAGCTCAAGGACGAGCAGGGCGGGAACTCCATCCAGCCGCATCGCGTGATGGATTTCCTCTCCGTCTATGCCATGGCCGTCAACGAAGAGAATGCGGCGGGGGGCAAGGTGGTGACCGCGCCCACCAATGGGGCTGCGGGCGTGATGCCGGCCACCATCCGCTACTATCTCGATCACTGCATCGGCGCCGATCCTGCCGGGATCCGCATCTTCCTGCTGGCGGCTTCGGCCGTCGGCGGCATCATCAAGCACAATGCCTCGATCTCGGGCGCCGAGGTCGGCTGCCAGGGCGAAGTGGGCTCGGCCTCGGCCATGGCGGCGGCGGGCCTCTGCGCCGCGCTCGGCGGCAGCAACGAGCAGGTGGAGAACGCGGCCGAGATTGCGCTCGAACATCACCTCGGCATGACCTGCGATCCGGTGGGCGGGCTGGTGCAGGTGCCCTGCATCGAGCGCAATGCCTTCGGCGCGGTGAAGGCCGTCACCGCCGCGTCTCTGGCGCTGCGTGGTGACGGCACGCATTTCGTGCCGCTTGACAGCTGCGTCGAGACCATGCGCCAGACCGGCATCGACATGAGCGAGCGCTACAAGGAAACCTCCACCGGCGGCCTCGCCGTGAACGTGGTCGAGTGCTAGGTCCATGCCCGTCTATGCCGCGCCGCTGCGCGAACATCTCTTCTGCCTCTACGACCTTCTCGGATTCGACGCGCATTGCGCTCTGCCCGGCTTCGGCGACATGTCGCGCGATGTGGTCGAGGCCGTGCTGGAGCAATCATCGCGGTTCGCCACGCAAACCCTGCTCCCGCTGAATCGACCGGCCGACGAACAGGGCTGCCGGATGGCGGAGGGCGTCGTGACCACGCCCGAGGGATTCAAGTCTGCATATCGGGAACTTGTGGAGGGCGGTTGGCCGGCACTCACCTGCGCGGCCGCGCACGGCGGCCAGGGCTTTCCCCACATGATCAACATCCTCTTCGAGGAAATGATGAATGCGGCCTGCCTGTCCTTCGGGCTCTTTCCCGGCCTTGGCCGTGGTGCCTATGTCGCCATTGCGCGCCACGGCAGCCCTGAACAGGTGGCGCTCTATGCGCCAAGACTCGCGAGCGGCGTCTGGGCCGGTTCCATGTGCCTGACCGAGGCACAGGCCGGCACCGATCTTGGCCTGCTGCGGACGCAGGCCGTGCCGCAGCGCGACGGCAGCTATGCCATCACCGGAACCAAGACCTTCATCTCCTGCGGCGAGCACGACCTCACGGCCAACATCGTGTATCTCGTGCTGGCAAGACTCCCCGGCGCGCCCGTCGGCACAAGGGGCATCAGCCTGTTCCTCGTACCCAAGTTCATTCCGGATTCGCTCGGCAATCCCGGCCCGCGCAACGGCGTGTCCTGTGGCGCCATCGAGCGCAAGATGGGGCTCCACGGATCGCCCACCTGCGTGATGAACTTCGATTCCGCCACCGGATGGCTGATAGGGGAGGCACACAAGGGCCTGGCCGCCATGTTCTCCATGATGAACGCCGAGCGCATCGCGGTGGGCATACAGGGACTGGCGATTGCGGAGGCCTCCTACCAGAATGCGCTGACCTATGCCCATGTGCGCCACCAGGGCCGGGCCCCGCGTTCGGAGGCGGTCGCTGATCCCATCATCCGCCATCCCGACGTGCGCCGCATGCTGATGACCCAGCGTGTGCTCGTCGAAGGCGGCCGCGCCCTTGCGCTCTGGACGGCCCAGGCGCTGGACGTGTCGGAGCGGCATGCCGACCCGCAAGTCCGTCAGCAGGCTGATGAATTCACTGCGCTCATGACCCCAGTGGTCAAGGCATTCCTCACGGATATCGGCAGCGAATGCGCAAGTCTTGGCGTGCAGGTCTGGGGCGGTCACGGCTACATGCGCGACAATGGCATGGAACAATTCGTCCGCGATGTCCGGGTGACGCAGATATACGAAGGCACCAATGGCGTTCAGGCGCTGGACTTTCTCGGCCGAAAGGTGCTGCAGCTGGGATTGCTCGACCGCTTTACGGTACCGGCCGCTGCCGAACTTGCCGTGGCTTCGAGGGACGACAGGCTGCGGCATCTCGCCGGCCCGGCGCTCTCCGCGATCGACCTGCTGAAGGAGTCAACCAGCCTGCTGCGTGTCCGCGTGTCGGATCCGGCCGAAGTGGGTTCCGCGGCCTCCGAATACTTGCGGCTTTTCGCCTTGACCGCGCTTGGTTATCTCTGGACCCGCATGGCAAGCATTGCCATGGCCGCTGGCGATGACGCCTTCACGTCCGCCAAGCTAGCTGGTGCCGAGTTCTACATCACCCGCATCCTGCCACAGACCGCAGCGCTTCACGCGGCCATTGCAGCGGGTGCCGGTCCGGTCATGAATCCTGCAGCCCTGCATTGAGCTGAAGCTGCAAGAGCCGGCTGCGCTGGCAGCCGGCTCTCGGGTGTTTCTGGTTTGTGGCTTACGAACGGCCGCCCCAGTTGAAGCGGTAGGGATCGATGTTCTTGCCGGCGGCAGGCATGGCCGGGCCGCTGGCAGCGCTCTCGACCATGAAGCCCTCGGTCTGCAGATCCATCGTGCCCGAGGGTTCGGACACCTGCTCGTTGGCGAAACCGAAGCGGCTCTCGTTCGGCGTGCGGTCACGCCACGAGGCATAGGAGGCAGACGACAGGGTGGTCAGGACGGCGAGGCTCAGGACGATGGTCTTCATGGCGAACTCCTTCTTGGTTTGAGATTTCGGGTATCTCTTTCGGTTGGCGGATGCCGCGTCCGATGTCACCAAGATAGCCCTCCACGCACCAGAATCGAATCAACCTCATTCACGGTCTGACCAGAAGAAAACATATATAAAACAATAGATTAAAGCCGGATTTGTGGTGCGGTTTCAAACATGGTTCAAGCCGTCAGACAGTTTCGCAAAGGCCCGTGAGCGCAGTGATCCGCCACGGGATTTCCACAGTTGGGAGACGTGTCTCAGCGCGCAGCGGGCGGGGCGCAGGATTGACGGACGACAAGTTCCGGCGCGAAATCCGTGTGTCGCGGCGGGGCATCGTCCCCGGCCAGGCGCTCGGTCAGGCAGGTCAGTGCCGCCGAAGCCATCCGGGCAATCGGCTGGCGCACCACGGTCAGTCCGGGATGGAAGGCCGCGGCCCAGGGAAAATCGTCGATGCTGGCCACCGACATGTCCTGCGGCACGCGCAGGCCGGCTTCCGCCAGCGCCTGCATGGTGCCGATCAGCATCAGGTTGTTGGCCACGAAGATGGCGCTTGGCCAGGGCTTTCGCGCCAGCAGGTCGCGGCAGGCGCGGTAGGCCTCCTCGATGCGGAAGTCGCCCCGGCAGATGAAGCGGGGATCGACGGAAAGGCCCTTGGCCGCCATGGCCTGGAGAAAGCCTTCGAGGCGCCGCTGGCTCACCGTCTGCGTGGCAAAGCCCGCGACGGTCGCCACCTGCCGGTGGCCGAAGGACAGGATGTGCTGAGTCGCCATGTCCGCCGCGAGCGTGTTGTCCATCGTCACCGTGTCGAAAGGCAGTTCGGCCGCAGCATTATCCACCGCCACCAACTTCATGTGTCCAAGATTCAGTCCCTGCGGCGCGTAATCGCCCGAACTGCCTGCCGGACAAATGATGGTGCCTGCCGCCTGATGCGATCGCAT
>JAPLOT010000364.1 GCA_026400595.1 Alphaproteobacteria bacterium
GCGAAGATCCGCGGGCGCAGCGTTCAGGACATTGCCCAGGATGTTCTCGCCATCGCGCGCGCCGGGCTGGAGGCGCGCGGGCAGCAGGGCTGCAAGGGCCGCACCGAGGCCGCCTTCCTCGACGTGCTGGACGAGACGGCTTCAACGGGGCGCACCGCGGCGGAAAATCTCCTCGCGCTCTACAACGGAAGCTGGGGCGGCAACATCGACCGGGTGTTCCGCGACTTCGCCTACTGAGTCAATTCGCAGGCTGGGCCTGTGCGGCCTCGACCGCGGCCGTGTCGCCCGTGACGGCGACATAGATATCGGCCAAGAGCCGGCCGATTCCATCCACCGCCGTCGTCGAACTGTTCACCGCCACGGCGATGACCAGGTCATGCTTCGGGAAGTAGCTGTAGAGGGCGCGGGCGCTGATGGTTTCGCCCTCGTAGGCCCAGATCGTCTGGTCGGGACCGAAGGTCGACGTATTGACGCCAAGCCCGAAGCCCTTGGGATCGTCCTTGGTCACCGCGGCGATCGGCTGGCCGGTCTTCATGGACACCAGGCTGGTCAGGTCCTTCCGCCGGGCCTCGTCGAGGATGGGGCCCGTGAACATGAGCCGGGCCCAGCGCGTGAGGTCGGACGGCGTGGCCACCGCGCCGCCGGCGGCCTGCGCCCATGACGTGTCGAGATGACCCGTGTCGCGGCCGTAAAGCGCTTCCAGCATCTTCTGTTCGGGCGCCAGCGCCGCGAGATAGCCGGAGACCATGCGGCTGGCGACGGCGTCGGGATAGACGCCCGCGGCATAGAAGGTGTCGGTCAGGCCGTGTCCCGTGAGGATGCGGCGGCGAACCTGCTGCTCGAAGCTCTCGCCCGTGGCGCGCTCGATGATCATCTGTGCAAGGATGAAATTGCTGTTGGAGTAGTTGTAGCCCTTCGTCGGCGGCGGCGATCCGTCCAGGTCGGGATCGACGAAGCTGATCAGCTTGGCCGTGCTGTAGTGATGGTTCCCCAGACCTGCGACCAGTGTCTTGAGGAAGGCCTCCGTGTCGTCATAGCCCGGGATGCCGGAGGTCATCGACAGCAGGCGCCGCAGCGTGAGATCTTTCCAGGCCGGATATTCGGGCAGCCATCGGCCGATCGGCGCATCGAGCGAGAGCGCGCCCTCGTCCACGAGTTGCAGCACGATGACCGAGGTCATCGACTTGGTGATGCTGCCGATCTGGAACAGCGACTGGGGCGTGATGTCCGCTGCGCCGGGCGCGCGCGACACCTGGCCGGTCACCACATCGATGGTGGCTTCACCCTCCGACAGGCTGACGCTTGCCGAGACGGCGGAGAAGCCTTCCTTCTCGCGGTTGTCGGCGTGATAGGCCGCGATCACGGCCTCGACCTTGGCGGCAATCTCCTCGCGCGTCGCACCGTCAGCGGAGTGGGGCGCCGTGAAGAGAAGTAGCGCCGCACACAGAACCATGGATTGAAACCGGATCACCCTGCACCTCATCACCCAAAAAAGCGAAAGCTAGAACGGAATGATTCGCGTTGGAACCAACTTTTGTCTCCCTCCCCCTTGTGGGGAGGGATCAAGGGTGGGGGTCACTCCGAACTCAGACCTGTGCGTTCATTTGTGTTCTGATCGATTTCCAGACCCCCACCCCG
>JAPLOT010000041.1 GCA_026400595.1 Alphaproteobacteria bacterium
CTCTGCCGCCAGAAATTCGTCCGACGTATAGACACTCTTTGGCATGGCCCGGGCCTGGCCGAAAGGCAAAGCGACATTGGCAGCGAGTTCTGTAGTCGGGTCAGATACAGGGACGTGCAGGTTCATGGGCCGACCTTCGAAACACTTGATCCATCATGCCATTCCCGGTCGAACTTGTCGCCTGTGGGGTGGTTAACGCAGCGATTTGCCTTCTTGCATTGCAATAGGGTAATCTTTCAAGAATCTGAGGCAAGATTGTTGCCTCTGCGGAAAGACGAGGCATCATGACGCCATTCGCGATCGCCGGTATCCAGATGTTCCTGGGACACGGTTCCAACCTGGATCATATGCGCCAGCGGATCGATCTCACCATGCATCTATATCCGTGGGTGCAGATGGTAATGTTTTCGGAACTCGCGGTCTTCGGGCCCCTGCTGCACCACGCCCAGCCGCTGCCGGGCGGCACCGAAGAAGAGTTCCAGGCCATCGCGAAGCACCACAAGATCTGGCTCATCAACGGCTCCATGTACGAGCGGCGCGACGGCGGCATCTACAACACGTCGTCGGTGATCAATCCCGAGGGCGAGGTGATCGGGCGCTATCGCAAGATGTTCCCCTTCACGCCGCTGGAGCAGGGGGTTCAGCCGGGAACAGAATTCTTCGTCTGGGACATCGATGGCGTTGGGCGGTTCGGTTTGCTCAATTGCTACGATATCTGGTTCCCGGAGACATCGCGCACGCTGACGGCCATGGGCGCCGAGGTCATCCTCCATCCCGTGATGACCCACACCATCGACCGCGACATCGATCTCGCTGTCAGCCACGCGACCAGCGCGATGATGCAGGCCTACATCTTCGACATCAACGGATTGGGCGCCGGCGGCAATGGCCAGTCGGCAGTCTTTGATCCTTCGGGCCGCAGACTGCACCAGGCTGATGCGACCGAGCAGATCATTCCCATCGAGATCGACCTTGAGCAAGTTCGCCGCTCGCGCGAGCGCGGCATCCGGGGCCTGGGCCAGATGGCCAAGAGCTTCCGCGACCGGCCGGTGGACTTCCCGGTCTATGGCAAGGGCTTCGACACGACCTACCTAGACTCCCTCGGGCCCGTGGCCACGCCGCGCCGCGCCGACGGCCCGGGACCCGCCAATGTCCAGACTCTTCCGGTGCGTCGGAGCTTCGTGAGCTAAGCGGCGGGTTCCGCGGGTGCGCGGATACGGACGGTCCAGGAACGGACAGCGTGCCCCGCAGTCTCCAATTGTGTCCGCCTTCACGCCTATCCCGGAGATGCCATGCCGGTCTCGGCGTTTCTCCAGGCCTCTGTTTCGCGCCATAACCCCGGCGACATTCCGCTCCATCGGCGGAACGCATGCACAAATGAGCTTACGGATGAATAGTCGAGGGTAAAGGCAATATCGGTGATGCCGAGTGCACCCAGCATCAGGAGTTCGCGCGCGGCGGTAAACCGCACCTCGTCCTTTATGGCCTCGAATGTCGTGCCCTCTTGCCGCAGTCTGCGCCGCATCGCGCGGGGGTGGAGTCCGAGGCGCCCAGCGATATCTTCCATCTTCGCCTGTCCCATCAGCAGATGCGGCCGCAGCAAATGCCGAACATGTCCGCACAATTCTCCTCGCGACGGTTCCAAAGCCGACACGAGTCCGGCACGCGCCTCGCGATGCAGGACGATGCTGGCCTCCGGAAGCCTGAACGTCAGAGCTGTCGCCCTGAGCAGCATGCCCGTCTGATTCTGGTCGAAGTGGACCGGGCAATGTCCAAGGCGCCGATAGGGTGCCGGATCGCTCGGAGGTGCGCGTGACAGAAGGATTTCCTCGGGTCCGACCGCGCCACCGGTGAGTTCGGCAATGAGATTGCATCCGACGGCAAGAACCAAGTCATAGATATGATGCGAAACCAGGGCTGACGGATTGTAGACCCCGTATCCAAGTATGACATCGCGATCCGCCCGCAACAGGTAGACGGCTCCGCCGGTCGAATTGTTGATCTGGAAGGCAACGAACTCCGAGAGGGCCTCGCCAAGTGTGGCCGCATGGCGCATGAGCTTGCCAAGCGGCCCCAGCGCGGTCAGCGTCTGCCGTCGCCCAAGCAGCATTCCGATATCGTCCCGGCCCGTCGCCATGGCGGAATTGTCAAGGATCGTGAGAAAGGCCGGATAGGGAATGAAGGAGGCCGATCCCAACGCGCTCAACGAGATGCCGGTGCCTTCCAGCACCGCCTCCATGCTGACACCGAATTCCGCCAGCAAAGACGGTAGCGGCATGAGCGAGGCCGCACGCTGCATGGCGACTGGTCGCTGGTGTCTCGGCACGGGGACCTGTCCTCAAATCGCAACCGGTTTGATGCGGATTTGTCTAGGATTCCGCCTTGAACAATTTGAGCAGAGGGGTGATCCCGTGACAAGAACCTTGGCTTTTGCCGCGCAGCTGCTTTTGGCCGTAGCCATGGGGGCCGCAGTGCCCCCGGTCCAGGCCGAAACCTACAAGATGTCCACCACCATCGCCCCCGGCGTTGCGACACCCGACACGATGGAGACCTCGATTGGTACGCTGAAGCTGCGGGATGGCTTTCCGACGCCGGAAACCACCATAAAGATCTGGGATAACCTCGACCGTTCAAGGGCCTTGCAGGCCTATCTTCTGGCAATCCCGATCGTCAACCAGGCGGGGATGCGCGACTCCCTGCTGAAATTCGGTCCGGTCAACAGCACGAATGTGATCTGGGAAAATCTTGTTGATCCCAAGACAGTTGAGCTGACCGCCAATGACAACACGATCTACAGCTTCATCTGGATCGACACCAAGAACGGCCCCGTGGTCGTCGAGATTCCTCCAAAGGTGCTCGGTACGATCAATGATTTCTGGTACAAGTGGGTGGTGGATGTGGGCATCACTGGCCCTGACAAGGGTGAGGGCGGAAAGTACCTGATCCTGCCTCCCGGCTACTCAGGTGATGTGCCTGACGGCTACATCGTGGTCCGCCCGACGACCTATGGCATGTGGACGGTTTTCCGTTCGTTCCTCGTCGACGGGAAGACGGGGCCGGGGGTCGAAGGCGTGCGGAACAATCTCAGGATCTATCCATTGGCGCAGGCAGACAATCCGACGCCGGCAAAGCTTGTGAACGCCTCGGGCATTCCATCCAATTTCGTCATGCCGACGGACTACTCGTTCTGGGAGCTTCTGAACAGGGTGATCCAGGAGGAGCCGCCCGAAGGGTCGGACCCCACAACGCTCGGCCTCTTCGCGTCGATTGGCATCGAGAAGGGCAAGCCCTTTGCGCCAGACGACCGAATGAAGTCCATTCTGACCGATGCCGCCAACATCGGTGCGGCCACGGCCCGTGCGCTGGCCCTTGACATCCGTGGCCGCGACGCCTTCTTCTTTCCCGACAGCAAGAGCAGCTGGCGGCTGCCCTTCTTCGGCGGCTACAAGTTCCAGTCCCAGCCAGGCGTGTCCAATCTTGATGGCGCTGCCTTCTACTACTTCTTCGCGACGGGCGTGACGCCCGCGATGGAGGAGAAGATGGTGGGACGGGGCTCGCAATACCCCTGGACGGCCCTCGATGCCGACGGCAACCCCTTCGACGGCGGCAAGAATTACAAGCTGACCTTGCCGAAGGACATCCCCGTCAAGGACTTCTGGTCGATCATCGTCTATGACGTCCAGACCCGTTCCATGCTGCAGACTGACCAGAGCGCACCGAGCGTTTCCAGCCAGAACAAGGACGTGAAAGTGAACGCCGACGGGTCGGTGGATGTGTATTTCGGTCCCACGGCGCCAGAGGGCCTCGAAAGCAACTGGGTCCAGACCATTCCCGGCAAGGGCTGGTTCACGATCCTTCGGCTCTACGGCCCGCTGGAACCGTGGTTCGACAAGAGCTGGCGGCCAGGTGAAATCGTACGCCAGGACTAGCCTGCCTGGCCAAAGGCACGGAGTTCCCCGATGTTCTCGACGAAAGGGTTTTGCCTGGAGACAGGCTGACTTGCCGCCGTAGCTCCCACTGACATTGCCCAAGCCGGCAAAACCGCGTCGTGGATAGCCGTCAGATCAGTCCACGCCGCGCCAAGTTGCGCATCAGGTGGCTGGGGGCCCAGGTCCAAGGTGCAGCCTTGTCGGAATGCACCATACGATTGGTGAGCGCGCCCAGTTCGTCGGATGATACCGTAACGATGTCGCCAAGCTTATGGGTGAAGCCCTTGCCCTTTTCGCCGCGGTCTTCCACCGGCGCGAAGAGCGTACCCAGAAACAGTACCGCACCATCGGGATACTGGTGATTGGGGTTGAGCATCTGTCCCACCAGGTCGGCCGGATCTCGGCTGATGCGGGCCATGTTGGAGCCGCCCTTCAGAACGAACCCGTCCTCACCTTCGACAGTGAGCGAGAGCTGCATCTTGCGGACGCTGTCGAGGCTGAAGCTTGCATCGAAGAGGCGAATGAAGGGGCCGATTGCGCAGCTGGCATTGTTGTCCTTGGCCTTACCGAGCAAAAGACCCGAGCGGCCCTCGACATCGCGCAGATTCACGTCATTGCCCAAGGTGGCGCCAATGATCGCGCCGGTCGAGGCAACCACCACCACCACCTCAGGCTCGGGATTGTTCCAGGTCGAGATGGCGTTCAGGCCAGCTTCCATGCCATGCCCGACCGACGACAGGACCTGCGATTTCGTGAAGATCTCGGCATCCGGGCCGATGCCGACCTCGAGATACTGCGACCACGCGCCTTTTTCGATCAGTACCTGCTTCAGCTTCATGGCCTGTGGCGATCCGGGCTTGAGCTTGGACAGGTCATCACCGATCAGTTCGCCGATGCTGTTGCGGATCTCGGCCGCCGCGGCCGGATTGCCGCGGGCGCGCTCCTCGATCACGCGCTCGAGCATGGAGGTGGCAAAGGTCACGCCCGCAGCCTTCACGCATTGCAGATCGATGGGCGGCAGAAGCCAGGGTTGAGATGCCTTGCGCGCCTCCGGGGGCGTATTGGCCAGGATGGCGGCAAGGCCGCCGAGGTTTTCGCCTTCAGCCTCCCGAGCCGCCCGGGCCGGATCGGCCTCCTCGCAAAGGTCTCGCATGGTCGGAAAGCGCGCGGAAATGTCGATCACCTTTTCGCCGTCCAAGCGGATGATGGCGGGGCCATCCTCGCCGGGATTCCAGACCCGGCCGACGAATAACCCAGTTCGGGGGAGGGTGGCGGCGACCGTCATGTGTTCGGCAAGGCTTGGCATGATCAGAACATCTTGTTGCTGTCGTTCGTGGGCGGAGGCACCGGTGCAGAGGATCCCGACACGGGGATCGCCTCGAACTGGCGGTGAATGGCAGAGACCCAGGCCTTGGCGCGATCGGTGAGCTTGCGGTCATCGGTCTGGAACCGGCCGCGGGACACGAGAATGCCCATGTCGGCGCCGTGGTAGCGGTAATCGCCTGCCGTGTAGACGCGAAGGTAGAAAGCCTCGTCCTCGCCCGAGACGAGGAACCAGTCGATCGACTTGCGCACCAGCGAGATGTCGCCCTTGTCGTTCATCCGCCAGATTCCGGAGGCGGGTGCCTTGGTGATCATCTCGACGCGATCGACCGGATACTTGAGGATCAGTTGGCTCCAATTGTCGAATTCGGCCCAGCGCTGCTGCACACTCGAGAGATCGAGCTCCCAGTCCACGCCCATGAACTCAAGAAGATGGAACATGTAGACCGGACAACCGCCATAGGTTGACGTGATCAGATTGGTCATGGGGGACGCGCCCGAAACGCGGGGGTTGATCTCGCCGAGATAGACCTTGCGGGTGTCCGTATCGATGAGGAAGTCCATGCAGAAGGCGCCCTTGTAGCCGGCCTTGTAAAGACGGTCGCCAAGTTTCTGCGCCATGCGCTGCACCGCCTTTCGTTCGGTCTCGAAGCCGCCGGTGAAGACGTCGTTGCCGCACCAGCCGCCCTTGTAGGGAGTCACTTCGCCGAAGCCGGTGATATCCGTCTGCATCGGGCCGACCAGGGTGCCGTGGCGTGTGGCCACGGCCTCGACGGTACCGGGCAGATGGTTGATGCGGCGCATCACCTTGAGTTGTTCCTTGGCCAGAACGTCCTGGTTCTTCCTCCAGTCCTCCTCCGACTTGATGAAGAAGGTGGTGCGGCCGGAATCGCCATAGGGCGTCTGAACCACAAGGTCACTGCCGAGACGCGCAGCCGCCGCCAGCTTCATCAGCTCACGGAATGATCTGGCGCGGCCCATCGTGTTGGGCGCGCTGGCGATGCCGGCTTCGTTGCCGAGCCTGGTGGTGGTGATCTTGGAGTCGATGTGCTTGCGCAGCTTTGCCGGCGGGAGTGCGATCTTCTGGCCCAGTTCGCGCGCCAGCGCCTCCGTCTCTTCGTCGAACATGACAAGAAGCAGGTAGCCAGGCCCGCGTTCCTTGAGTTTCGCACGCACTTCCTTGTGGCGCAGAAGATAGTTGTTCACGTCCTCGATGGACCGGAACTCATGGGGACCGTGTTCGCGCGGGACCGTGATCTTGGGATGGCTGCCGTCGAAGCTGTCGAAGAAATTGATGTATTCGAACTTGTTGATCCATCGCCCCAGACCCAGGATATTGTATGGCGTGGGGGACAGGAAGGTGATGGGCGTCTGGTTCTGCCGGAAGAAGGCATAGACGTCGGTCAGGCTTGTGAGTGTCTTCTTGGCGGTCTTTCCCCGGGCCATTCTTGGCAACTCCCCTCAGGCGCTTTGCGCGCTCTCAAGGGACTTAATCTAGGCCAGGTCCAGCGGAAAAGGGAAGCGCAGAGTGGTGCTTAGCGCGTGTGTTCGGAGAGCTGATTGCGGTCGAGCAGCTTGATGAACTCGATGGCGATGCCGCTTTCGAGATAACGCACGACCCGGCCACGCATCTTGCCGAGCAGGATGTAGGTTCCCAGGCTGGGCATGACTTCCACCTTTATGGCGGCACCCGACAGCGAGATGTCCATCACCTCGCAGGGATATTCCCGGCCATCCGGCATGGTGATCTGCGAGGCCTTGTTGGCGGGCTCGTAGCGCGCATGCCGGCGGTCTTCGGCAGTCTTGCCCTTCTGCTTGTCGATGAGGAAGCGCAGTCGGGATTCAAAGCGGTCGCGGCGGGCGCCGGTCAACGAGAATACGACACGGAATCCGCCCGAGATGGGATTTGCCGAAGTCGCCTCGACACGGCCGAGTTCTTCGAGATAGGCGAGGATCTGCTGACCTTGCGGAGGCACGGTCGCAGTGACGAAGTTGGCGCCTTCCAGGCTGATATCCTGGACCTGGCAGGGGTGTTCGCTCATGTCCGGCAACATAAAGCGTCCGAAAAGCGTCTGGTGGCCCAGCCCAGGTTTGGTCTGACCGGCTTGATCGAGTACCTGTGCCGTCGCGCTCACGCTCGCAATCCTCCCGTCGTGTGAGGAGTTAACCTAGCGTCGACGCCGTAAAGACGGGGTTAATGAGACCGGGTGCGGCCACCGGCAATGACATGGAAGTTGCGGAACGGCGCCGCGGCCGGAGCGACAGTCTGGGCCAGCAGCTGGTCGCCCGGCAGATGCTCCGTCCAGATCGACCGGGCGCCCGACAGTTCGAGCCGCAGGATACGGCTGTAGCCCATGGGAACCGGGTCCCGGAACGGGAAGATGCCGCCGAGGACATGAACGGCGCTCCCGTCTGCCGACTGCAGCGGCAGGCCGACGAGTTCGGCCCCCAGAATCTGGTTGAGATCGGTCTGCATGCGCGTGCGGATCAGGCAAGGCTGGAGGGCATGGACCACGTTGCCGAGATAGCGCGCGGCGACGTTGGCGTCGAAGCCATCCCAGTCAGCAAGAAGATTGCCGCCGGTGACTTCGTGGCACAGCATGTCGCAGACCGCAGTTCCGGCCAGGCGCCAGCGATAGGAGGCCGATGGCGGATCATAGGCGGCGATGAAGAGATTGGGCACCAGTGGCTTGATCCGGGACAGGTCGAGCTGGTCGCGGCGGGGCGCAGCCTGTTCGGCGCGCATCTGTTCCCAAAACCGGAACAGTGTGCGGCTCGAAGGATGCAGGACCGGCGAATGGTCTTGGTTTGTGCCACCGTTTTCGTTAACCAACATCAAACTATCCTTGCTGGCGCACTTTGCGCCGTGCCTGTCCCAAACGGGAACGCGGTAAACCAGCAGGTGCAGCCTTTGTGCCAGACCGGAGACCAGCGTGTCAGAGACCCCACCCAAGGCGGCCCGATGGAAGTCAGCTAGCGAGCCTGTCTTCAACGCGCCGTGGATCGTGCTGGCGACGATCGCGGTCCTGGTCATCATCCATGCGGGGCTGTACTGGGCAGGCGACAGCATAGGGGTCTGGGCATTCTATGCCTTCGCATTGGTGCCGGCCCGCTTCTCGGGCAGCTATCCGATGATCGAGGGATCGCAGTACTGGAGCCTGCTGACCTATGCCTTCCTGCATGCCGACTGGATGCATCTCCTGTTCAACAGCCTCTGGCTGCTGGTTTTCGGTACGCCGGTGGCGCGCTACCTGGGAACAGGCGGCTATCTCATCCTCAGTGCGGTGGCCGCCGTCTGTGGTGCCCTTGCCAGCCTGCTCCTCTACGGCACGCAGGAAGTCATCATCGTTGGCGCTTCCGGCGTGGTGTCAGGGCTTCTGGCCGCAGCCATTCCGCTGATGATGGCCAAGCGGACCCCGGCAGGGCGGGTACCGCTCGGTTTCCTGGAACTGCTGACCAATGGCCGGGCCCTCACCTTCATGGCCGTCTGGCTGGCCATCACGCTGTTTGCCGGCGCATCCGGCTGGACCGGACAGGGGTTCATGTCGGAGGGCGGGATCGCCTGGGAAGCCCATGTCGGCGGTTTTCTCGGCGGCCTCCTGGCCTTTTACCTGATCCTTGCCTGGCGGATGCGCGACCGCTGAATGTATGTTAGCCTTGCCCTCCTTGAAGGAAGGAGGCTTGCCATGGCAGTTGCTCACATCCTCAAACAGAAGGGCAGCGCGGTCTTTACCGTAGGCCCTGGCGAAACCGTCAAGTCCATTGTCGACGTGCTCGATCAACATCGTATCGGCGCGGTTCTCGTCACGGACGACAAGGGCGGTATCGCGGGCATCGTTTCGGAGCGCGATATCGTAAGGGCGATGGCCCGCCTGGGGGCTGCGGTTCTCAAGCGCAAGGCGTCGGACGTGATGACGGCGAAGGTGCGCACCTGCGGGCCAAACGATACCGAGGCCGAACTCATGAGCCTCATGACTGAGCACCGCATCCGCCATCTTCCGGTCGTGGCCAACGGCAAGCTGGCCGGCATGATCTCCATTGGAGACGTCGTCAAGCTGCGCATGGAGTCGATGGAGCGCGAGGCCGAGGAACTGAAGACCTACATCGCCTCTGCCGGCTAGGGGTTCA
>JAPLOT010000567.1 GCA_026400595.1 Alphaproteobacteria bacterium
TGTCCGAGGCCAAGGCCTGAGCATCGCTGACTGGTCTGCGCCGCCGTGCCAGGCCCTGCTGTTCCTTCTCGGAGCTTGAGATGACGGCACCGGCCTGACCGGTGAGAACCGTCTACGCGAATCGCTCCGTCAGCAGACCCCAGAAACGCAAAAGTTCGCTGTGACCCGGACTCACAGCGAACCTTTTGCAGTGTCTCACTCCAGAGATGGGAAGAAAGACAGGAGTGTTTGTATCTCATCTTGAGACTTACTTCAAATGCGATACCGTTTTCTGAAATCGATCACGCATCGTTATCTGGCGATAAATTTATGAAATGCTTTTCAAAATTGTGCTTTTTCTAACACATTCCACGACAAACAACGCGGTTCGCCGCATCTCAAATTGACTCTCATTTTGCGTTCTATCATCTCTTGGTTACCTCTCAATTTGATACCTGTCTTGAGCAGGGGGTGGAGTGGCGAACACGGGAGATGAAGAATGAGATCCATCAAGACCGTACTATTCTGCGGCGCCGCGCTTGCCAGCCTGTCGCTGCAAGCCCATGCCGATGATCTGTCTGCGCTGAAGCATGAGATCGAGCAGCTGAACAGCCGCCTCGCGCAGCTGGAGGCCGCGCCGGCCCTTCCCGCCGATGCAGCCCTGATCACAATTTCCTCCGGCGCGGCCCCTGTGGTTCCGGGACTGGTCGAGACCGACCCGGGCTATGGCGACGTGGCCACCGTCATCAGCGTGCTGCCGACGGCGGATGCCCCGGCCACCACCACGATCACCTGGACCGGCTACGCCAGGGCCGGCTTTGTCTTCGTCGACAACAAGGATGCAGACAACGATCTCGACGTGAAGGCCCGTGGCGAAATCAAGGTGGTCGGCGAAACCGACACGTCTGTGGGCCAGGTCGGCGCTCTAGTGAAGATCCGGGCGGACTTCGATGGCAATGGAACGGTAGATGCCTATGGCAAGGAAGTCTGGGGCTGGTGGGCGATGACGCCGGAACTGACACTGGGCGGCGGCTATAGCGGCTCGCTCGGCAATGTCGGTTACGGCTATGACGGCGCCTGCAGCTGCTATTACACCGACAATGCGGATGTCGCCATGAATCCGGGCGACACCACCCAGCTCCGGCTGACCTATGCGTCCGGCCCCTTCACCATGGCCGTCGCGCTTGAAGATGCCTCGGAAGACGAAGGCGTCTCCTATCCGAACGAACTGGGAGCGGCCGGCGAGATCAAGTATGCCGGCGACGCCATCGGCGGCGAGATCTCCGGCGTATGGCGCGACGGAGGAGATGCAGACGAGGACCTTTATCAGGTCGGCGCCGGTCTCTCCTTCTCTCTGGCAAGCATGGCCAGCATCAGCGCCGGTGCTGCCTATGGCCAGCAGCATGATGGTGAGACCTACTGGGTCGCTTCGGCGCTTGCCTCGGCAAGTCTCAACGACGCGATCCATGCCGAAGTGGCCTATGGCCATCGCAACTACGAGGACTCCGATGACGTCAACGCCGTTCTCGGCGGCATCTACTATGACCCCGTGAGCCAGCTGACGATTGGCGTCGAAGGCGAGTGGATCGACAACTCCTCCACCCAGGTTGACCTCGTGACGGTGTTCCGCTTCTAGAGTCCCACGCAAGTCAGAGGGGGCGGTCCGTCATCTGGCGGACCGCCCTATTTCTTTTGCCCACAGCTGAAATCGTTACCCACTTCTATCCACGCGCGATTCAACTTTACGCAATCGTTCCCTACTTCGTAGGCCGCACTGAGCCAACTGGGCCAGTGCAATCTCCATGACCTTTCAGGACACGCCGAGACGACCTCCCTCCATCTCCTGCTCCCTCCTGCAGGGCGCAACAGGCGCCGTGACCTGGCTCGTGATCGGCTCTATGGACACGCTGCCGCCAACCGCCGGGCCATCTGCCCTGCAGGCGGTCACCGGCTTTCTCATCCTCGTCGGCTGCGGGGCACCGGGCGCCCTTGGGATTTCGATGGTACAGGCCATGCTGATGGCCAAGGCACAATCGCCCATCGCGCCCATCGCGATGCTGCTGCACGCGGCCGCGCCTGGCATCGGCGCATACCTCGGCTTTGCCGTATCGCAACGCTGCCTGGGCATCGGCCCGCATCTCGCAAGACTGCGCCAACACCAGATTCCCCTGCTTGTTCTCGCCACAACGCTCTCGACGGCAACGCTTCATGCCGTTGCGACAAGCGCGACAGGGCCGCACACGAACAGCACGGCCGTTGTTCATCTTGCGTTGACCAACTTCATCGCCATCATGCTGGTCATGGTTACACTGCTGATAACCATTCGCGCTGCCCGGGCATTCTTCATCGCTCGCTGACTCTTGGCGCTTCACTCGCCCAGCGACGCGGAAAACCCCTCCGCGCGGTTAACGCTTGCTGTCAGCGGTGCCAAGACATTGCAGAGACTTGAAATTCAATTTGCAATGCGGTCACGGCGCGCTGTTCTCCGCAACTTCCAGCGCATTCCATGATGCGCCA
>JAPLOT010000349.1 GCA_026400595.1 Alphaproteobacteria bacterium
GACTTGCGGTCTCACGGCGGGGTTCACGCCTTGCCCAAGGGCCTGGAAGGCAGAATAGCTTCGCGGTCAGAGCTCGTCCGGCCGCAGGATGTATGAGAAGGTGAAGGACAGCCCCATTTCGGCCTCCATGTTGCGGCCGCGGGCGAGCCCCGTGGCGCAGCCCTCGTAGCGGATGTCACCATTGCTGCCGACTATGGTCGCCAATGCGGAATCGGTCAGCACGGCCTTGATGAAGGCGGCTCTGAATCCATTGATGGCGGTTCCTACATCTTCCGGCTTCGCTCCCAGCATCAGGTAAATCTCCGGCGTCATGCCGACTCGCCGGGGCGCGTTCGGCCGCCGCGCGAGCCCTGACGGGTCACCGTCATCGGCCGCCTCGTCGGCATCCAGAATGACGATGCAGGGCCGCTGCCGGTCGCTGATCTCGTCCTTGTTGCGGAAAGCTGCAGTAATTCCGGGCAGACCCTGAGAAATGCCCAGCAATCGAGCAAGGATCAGTTCCCGCTTGTCGGTCATGCCGTATCCTCGATCAAGAACAGATAAAGCTCGCCCTCGGCCTCACCAGACGGCGCCGGTTTCGGCATGGTCGCCTTGACCCGCCAAGGCCGATCTCCCAGCACCAGCTGAGCGTCCTCGAGGTCGGCCGCATCAAATCCCTTCCAGAGGTGCCGATCATGAGTGCTCTTAGCCTCCAAGAGCTTGAGGACACTGGATTTCATCGGCTTCTTAAGCGTTGCCTTTTCTCGATAGCCGACAGATGATCAAGTCGGCGCAGCGGCAAGCTGCGGAATGCTTTGGCAGAGGGGTGGGATTTAGATGGCTCTATCCGTAATAGGCTCCGGCTTTGGCCGCACCGGCACAAAGTCGCTGAAAGAGGCGCTGGAGCAGCTCGGTTTTGCCCCTTGCCATCACATGCACGAGATCGTCACGCACCCCGAGCAGGTTGCCCACTGGCAAGCGATCGCCGCGGGTCAGCCGGTCGACTGGAATGATGTCTTCGCCGGATACAAGTCCCAAGTCGACTGGCCCGGTGCCCATGTCTGGCGCGAACTCGCCGCCGCATTTCCTGACGCCAAGGTCGTCCACACGCTGCGCCCGGCCGACACCTGGTGGAACAGCTACTCCAAAACCATCGGCAAGTTGATGAACACGTACAAGCAAATTCCCCTGCCGCCGCACATCACTGCCATAATGGATGCATGGAACAAAATGGTCGGCGATACAGTGTTCAGCGGCAGACCCACTGACCGCGACATCTGTATCGAGGCTTACAACCGCAATACCCAGCAGGTCCGTGACACCATACCGGCGGACCGGCTTCTGGTGTTCAATGTCGCGGAGGGCTGGGAGCCCTTGTGCAAGTTCCTCGGTGTGGCAGTTCCGCCCACCGCGTTCCCGCATCATAATCTCCGGGCGGACTTCTGGGAGGTTCTCGGCGGCGAACCTGCCTGAGCGCGGGGCAACTAATCCGTCCGAAGTATTGCTCTAGGCGCGATCTCTTTGTTGTTGTCGCAATGTCGATCATGCCTGGGCATCGTACCCTACTTCAGCCACTCAGATACCAGTGTGTCAGCGGTCGGAAGTCGCCGGTCCGGACGTTGTATTCACTGTACTGTCCGTGGAGCCTGATCAAAATCCAAGGATCGTCGATCTCCCCAGCCTTCAGCTTCTGCAGCCGATCAGCCGCTGTTCGTCTGGTCGTGGGAGAAAGCTCGGTCAGTTCAATCTTGTTGCTCACCATCCTCTGATCCTCATCGGGCTTGGCAGTAAAATTGCCATCGCTCCGAAAAGCAGACTTCGTCAGCCGTGGCGCAGGTTGGAAAACGCTCCGTTCTTTCGTCGAACCTCGACTATTCGCGCCTGTCACCCGTCCAGAAGGCTCGCTTCAGGGCCGGAACACAATCCATGATTGCACGCCTGTTCGTTGCCGCTTCGAGTGCGACCACAGATTCGAAGCGCTCTCTGGTGTTCGCATGCATGAACAGAAACATGGTGATCGCCTGAAGATCGGCACCATCCTTGCCGATCGCGTCAATCTTCTCTCCCACGCCCTTCTGAAACTCCAGCTTGCTGGACATCTGAGCGACTCCTGCGCCGTCAAAGACGGGTACAAAAGCCAGATTTTAAGCTCGAACTCCGGTTCCAGCCAAGAGATTTTCGCTGATGTCAGAAGCTGCCATTGAGCCTGACACGCCCCGTCGTCTCATCGGCCCCGCTGCCGACAACACCGAGTGCCACGCCAACCAGCGTGTTGTCGGTCGCCGTCTTGGTCGCCCGCTTGTTGGTGTTGTCCCAATAGATCCTGTCACCGACGGCCCAGGCCTGGGTCCCGACCTTGGTGATGTCGACGACGCCGACAGTGAGAGTCTCGACCGGCTCGCCGGAAGCTGCATCATGGGCTGCAATGCCGAAGATGGCACCGACCAGGAGGCCACTGCCGGAGGTGACGGCGGCTGGAGCAGCAAGCGTGATGGTATGACCGGGCTGGATGTAGGTCTTCATGGGAGATGTCCCTTCTCGGATTGAATGACAGGGTTCAGAGACAGCGAAGGCGGCATC
>JAPLOT010000263.1 GCA_026400595.1 Alphaproteobacteria bacterium
GCCTATCTCTCGGCGCTGGAACATGGCAAGCGCGGGCGCCCCAGCTGGCATCTGATCCAGCGCATCATCGCCCATTTCAACATCATCTGGGACGAGGCCGAGGAGGTGGTGCATCTGGCGCGCATCTCGCATCCGCGCATCGCCATCGACACCGCCGGCCTGTCGCCGCGGGCCACCGAGCTGGCCAACCGGCTCGCTGCCGAGATCGGGAAGCTCGATCAGGCGACGTTGGAAGACATCATGGCGCTGGTCGACCGCAAGCGCGCGAAATCATCCGTCAAAGGATGAATTTCGAGAGATCGGCGTTGCGCGCCAGATCACCGACCCGCTGCTCGACATAGGCGTTGTCGACGGTCACGGTCTCGCCCGACCGGTCGGTGGCGGCGTAGCTCACCTCGTCGAGCACCCGCTCCATCACCGTCTGCAGGCGGCGCGCCCCGATGTTCTCGATGCTGGCATTGGTCTCGGCGGCGATCGCCGCGATGGCGGCGATTCCGTCGGGCGTGAAATCGAGGGTGACGCCTTCGGTGGCGAGCAGGGCCGTGTACTGCTTGAGCAGGCTTGCCTCCGGCTCGGTGAGGATGCGCTCGAAATCGGAACGGCCCAGGGCCTTCAGCTCGACCCGGATCGGCAAGCGGCCCTGCAGCTCAGGCAGGAGGTCGGACGGCTTGGCGATGTGAAAAGCACCCGAGGCGATGAAGAGGATATGGTCGGTCTTCACGGCCCCATGCTTTGTCGACACCGTGGTGCCCTCGATCAGCGGCAGCAGGTCGCGCTGCACGCCTTCGCGGCTGACATCGGCTCCCTGGCGCTCGGAGCGTGCGCAGATCTTGTCGACCTCGTCGAGGAAGACGATGCCGTTGTTCTCCACCGCATCGATGGCCTCCTGCACGATCTGCTCCTGGTCCAGGAGCTTGTCGGATTCCTCCGCGACCAGCACCTCGTGGCTTGCCTTGACTGTCATGCGCCGCGTCTTGGTGCGGCCTCCGAAGGCCTTGCCCAGCATGTCGGAGAGATTGATCACGCTGCCGCTGTTGCCGGGCATGCCGGGAATGTCGAAACTCGGCATGCCGCCCGTATCGGCCACCTGGATCTCGATCTCCTTGGCGTCGAGTTCGCCGCTACGCAGTTTCTTCCGGAAGGCCTCGCGGGTGGACTCCGACGCATTGGCGCCGACCAGCGCTTCGATGACGCGAGCTTCGGCATTGAGCTGGGCCTGGGCCTCGACGCCCTTGCGCTTGGCCCCCTTGACCATGGCAATGCCGGCTTCGACCAGGTCGCGGATGATCTGGTCGACGTCGCGGCCGACATAGCCCACCTCGGTGAACTTGGTCGCTTCCACCTTGATGAAGGGCGCATTGGCAAGCTTGGCCAGGCGGCGCGCGATCTCGGTCTTGCCCACGCCGGTGGGTCCGATCATCAGGATGTTCTTCGGCATTACCTCGTCGCGCATGGTGCCGGTCAGCTGCTTGCGCCGCCAGCGATTGCGCAGGGCGATGGCGACGGCACGCTTGGCCTCGGTCTGGCCGACGATGTGACGGTCGAGTTCCGAGACGATCTCGCGGGGAGAAAAGTCGGTCATGGCGGTGATCCACTGTCCTTGAGCGCATGTTGCATGATGAGCACGTCGTCGTAGCGGCCCTTAAGCCGCGGCACGGCGACGAAGCCCGCCTTTTCATAGGCCCGCACCGCGCGGAGGTTTCGCGGGTCGGGATCGATGATGATCGTGTCGTGGCCCTGTTCCCGCAGCAGTCGGACGAATGCACCCAAGGCCAGGCTGCCGTATCCCTTCGACAGCGAGGCCTCGTCGCCAATCGACAGGTCGACGCCCACCGTGTTGCCGGGAAACTCCATCAGCCAAGGATTGTCGCGCGACCATTCCTCGGTCTGGTGCGGGCCCAGCAACCAGTACTGGATGTAGCCGGCCGCTGCACCGTCGACCGAGAAGATGAAGGGCCGGGCGTGCGGATCGCGGCCTTCGACCATATCGAGGATGTAGCCGAACTCGGCGGCGGGATCGCCCCACCATTGGCGCCAGTGCGGCCGGTCCAGCCAAGCGCGGAGCAGATCGTAGTGCCGTTCGCTGACGGGCTCGAAGGAGATGCGGGGATCGGCGGTCATCGCAGGCCCTGTCCGCTCACGCCACGACCGGCACGCGCTGCCGAACAGTATCAGGCAGCAGTCCGACGAAGGACCGCCGCAGCGGACGCCACGCTGCCGACAGCAGGAGCACCACCGCCCCGACGGCCAGCGTCGACATGGCGAGCGAGGAGGACTGCAGCCCCGCTGCAGCGATCAGCGTTCCAGCCGCATAGGCGAGATAGGTCAGCGAGGAAACCAGGATGGCGCGGCGGTCAACCACCAGGGCCACCGCGGCGAGCAGCAGGAAGATGCCGATGACCAGTGCTGCCTGCGTCGTGGAGCTTTCTCCGCCGCCGGAAATGGTGGTGAGGATCGGATGCACGATGATGGGTGCAGCCAGCAGGTGGAGCCAGAAGGCAATGTCGGTGCGCCGCGTCTGGCGCTTGAGGTCGGATGCGTCGAACCACATGGCCAGGGCGAAGATCGCAAGGCCGAGCGGCAAGAAGACGGGAAGCGGATGGGTCTGCAGAAGGTCGGGCGCTGCCCTTGTCAGCAAGGCCAGCACGATCACAGCAAGGGCGCCGACGCCGGCGGCCACCGTGATCGGCACGTGGAAACGGATCCAGTGCAACCAGGCGGCCAGCGCGGCTGCCACGCCGGCCAGCATCATCGGCAGAGGCTCGATGCCGATGTCGAAGGGCGATCGCAATCCGCCATCGAGCAGGGCGGGCACGGCGGCAAAGATCGAGGCAACGAAGGCCAGCAGCAGCACGATGCTGGGCAGCGCCATGCGCCGGATTCTCGTGAAGAACTCGGCGAGGCCCCAGGCCGCGGCGGCCACCGCCAGCGACGCAAGTGCACCGCCCAGGCTGGAGAGAAGGTATCCCAGCGCCCCCAGAAACATCACCAGCCCGATGGTCACGAAGATGTCGTTGAACCCGGTAACCAGACGCAGCCGTTCGTCATCCGGATCGGCGTGGGGATCTGCCTGCTGGCCGGGCAGGAGATAGGGCGTCAGCCGGTCTGCCGTGGCCCGGTCGATGGCTCCGGCGGCGATGGCCGCCTCGAGGCCCGCGGTGACCTGCTTGGCATCGCCCGGCATCACGCGTCCAGGCTTTCGACCGTGATGTTGGAATTGGTGTAGACGCAGATCTCGGCGGCGATCGCCATGGCCTTGCGGGCAATCGCCTCGGCGTCCATGTCGGTATCGATCAGCGCGCGGGCCGCCGCGAGGGCATAGTTGCCGCCCGAACCGATTGCAATGACGCCGCGCTCGGGTTCCAGCACGTCGCCGGTGCCGGTCAGCACCAGGCTGACGCTGCGGTCGGCCACGATCATCATCGCCTCGAGGCGGCGCAGATAGCGGTCGGTGCGCCAGTCCTTGGCCATGTCGACGCAGGCCCGGGTCAGCTGCTGCGGATATTGCTCGAGCTTTGCCTCGAGGCGCTCGAAGAGCGTCATGGCATCGGCAGTGGCGCCGGCGAAGCCTGCGATGACGTGGCCGCCCGATCCCAATGGCCGGACCTTGCGCGCATTGCCCTTGATCACCGTCTGGCCGAGGCTCACCTGGCCGTCACCTGCGATCACCACCTTGCCGCCCTTGCGGACGGTGAGGATCGTCGTCCCATGCCACTGTACGGGCTCTGCCATGGCTCATTTCCTGTTCCGTTAACGCTTCATGTAGGCCTTGGCCTGCAGAAAGAAAAGCCACCCTTGGCCATTTCCCGGCGCTTCTGCTAAAGGGCCGGGACCGCCGGGCAGCGGAGGGAGTTCCATGCGTAAAGCCAGTGTCGACCGCAAGACCACCGAAACGGATGTGACGGCCACCGTCGACCTCGACGGCAATGGCGTCTTCGATGTTTCGACCGGGGTCGGATTCCTCGACCACATGCTGGAGCAGCTGTCGCGCCATTCGCTGATCGACATCAGCCTCAAGGCCAAGGGCGACGTCCATATCGACTTTCATCACACCACGGAGGATTCCGGCATTGCGCTGGGCCAGGCCGTGGCCCGTGCGCTGGGCGACCGCAAGGGTATCCGCCGCTACGCCAGCCTGCACCTGCCCATGGATGAGGCGCTGACCCGGGCGGCCATCGATGTCTCGGGCCGACCCTATCTGATCTGGAAGGTTGCCTTCAACCGCCCCAAGATCGGCGACTTCGACACCGAGCTGGTGCGCGAGTGGTTCCAGGCCTTCGCCATGAATGCGGGCGTCACGCTGCATGTCGAAACGCTCTACGGCGACAACAACCATCACATCGCGGAGTCCTGCTTCAAGGCGCTGGCGCGCTGCCTGCGCGAGGCCATCGCGATCGATCCGCGCCAGAAGGACCGCATTCCCTCGACCAAGGGATCGCTGCAGGGCTGATGGCGATCTATACCATATTCCGCAAGGCCGGCGCGCCGCGCGAGGCGGCCGTTTTCGTGAAGGAGGGATTCTCCATCGCGGCATTTGTGCTGACCTTCGTCTGGGCTCTGTGGAATCGCATGTGGGTTGTGGCCGCCGTGATCCTGGCGGTGACGGCAGCCGTTGCCGTTGCAGGATCGCTGAGCGCGGCAAATGAGGTGGTGGTAACCACCGTCAACGCGGGCCTCGCCCTGATCTTCGGCTTCGAGGCGCAGAGCTTGCGGGCCTGGTCGCTGCGCCGTTCGGGCTTTGTGGATGATGGGCTTGTAGAGGCCTCGAGTCGCGAGGAAGCGGAGATGAAGTATTTCGCGGCAGCATTGCCGGCCGAGCGCGTTGTTCCCCGGGCGGCGCCAGTCCGCAGCCATGGCAGCAGCCAGAGCGATCCGCTGGGCCTCTTCGGGAACGTGTGACCCGATGAGCGTCGCCATCATCGACTACGGCTCCGGCAATCTGCATTCCGCCGCCAAGGCCTTCGAACGCGCGGCCCGGGACTTAGGCCTCGCTGCAAGAATCGACGTGACCGCGGATCCGGAAGTGGTTCGCCGCGCCTCGCGCATCGTGCTGCCCGGGGTCGGCGCCTTCAAGGATTGCCGCGATGGTCTGAAGGCTGTGCCCGGAATGTGGGAGACGCTGGTGGAGCAGGTTCATAGCCGGGGCAAGCCGTTCCTCGGCATCTGCGTCGGCATGCAACTGATGGCGACGCGCGGCCTGGAGCACGAGGTGACCGAAGGCTTCGGCTGGATCCCCGGCGACGTGACACCGATCGAACCGCGCGATGCCAGCTACAAGATTCCGCACATGGGATGGAACACGCTGGACCTCGTCCGGCCGCATGCGCTGCTTGAAGGCATCGCCCTGGGACCGCAAGGGCTGCACGCCTATTTCGTGCATTCCTTCCATCTTGTCTGCGATCAAGCTGACGATGTGATTGCCACCACCGATCACGGTTGCACCATTACCGCCATCGTGGGCCGTGACAATGTCGCAGGCACGCAGTTCCATCCGGAAAAGAGCCAGACGCTGGGCCTTGCGCTGATCGCCAATTTCCTCGGGTGGTCGCCATGATTCTCTTTCCTGCGATCGACCTGAAGGATGGCCAATGCGTGCGCCTGAAGCTGGGAGACATGGCGCAGGCGACGGTCTTCAACGACGATCCGGCCGCACAGGCCATGGCCTTCCAGCGCCAGGGCTTCTCATGGCTGCATCTCGTCGATCTCAATGGCGCCTTTGCCGGCCAGCCGGTGAACGGCCGTGCCGTCGAGGCGATCCTCAAGGCCGTGACCATTCCGGTGCAGCTGGGCGGCGGCATCCGGAGCATGGCGCAGATCGAGTCCTGGCTCGCGCATGGCATCCGCCGCGTCATCCTTGGCACCGTGGCGCTGCGCGATCCGCAGCTGGTGAAGGAGGCCTGCCGTAGGTTTCCGGGCCGCATCGTGGTCGGCATCGATGCGCGCGGCGGGCGCGTCGCGGTGGAAGGCTGGGCCGAAACGGCCGACATCACCGCCAACGCACTGGCGCGGCAGTTCGCCGATGCCGGCGTTGCCGCCATCATCTTCACCGACATCGATCGCGATGGCGTCCTGAAGGGACTCAATATCGACTCGACCCTGGAACTCGCCGCGGCGACCACCATTCCCGTCATCGCCAGCGGCGGCCTGGCCTCGATCGCGGACGTGAAGCGCCTGCTGCAGCCCGACTGCAGGATCCTCGAAGGCGCCATCTCGGGCCGTGCGCTCTATGATGGCCGGCTCGATGCGCGCGCGGCGCTGGCGCTCATCCGCAATGCGGAGGCGGCATGACATGCTGAAGGCGCGCCTCATCCCCTGTCTCGACGTGAAGGACGGCCGCGTGGTCAAGGGCGTCAATTTCGTCGACCTGCGCGACGCCGGCGATCCCGTGGAAATCGCCAAGGCCTATGACGCTGCGGGTGCGGACGAACTCTGCTTTCTCGACATTACCGCGACGCACGAGAACCGCGGCATCATCCTCGATGTGGTGAGCCGCACGGCCGAAGCCTGCTTCATGCCGCTGACGGTCGGCGGCGGCGTGCGCAAGCTCGATGACATCCGCCATCTGCTGCTGGCCGGCGCCGACAAGGTGTCGATCAATTCGGCGGCCGTGGCCGACCGCGACTTCGTGCGCCAGGCCGCGGAGAAATTCGGCAGCCAATGCGTCGTCGTGGCGATCGACGCCAAGCAGGTCGCACCCGGCAGATGGGAGATCTTCACCCATGGCGGCCGCAAGCCCACCGGCATCGATGCGGTGGATTTCGCACGCGACGTGGTGGCGCGCGGCGCCGGCGAAATCCTGCTCACCTCGATGGACCGCGACGGCACCGGCCAGGGCTTCGACCTGGCGCTGACCCGCGCCATTGCCGATGCGGTTCCGGTTCCGGTCATCGCCTCGGGCGGCGTCGGTACGCTGGATCACCTCGTCGCGGGCATACGCGATGGCCATGCCGCCGCCGTGCTGGCCGCAACGATCTTCCATTTCGGAACCTATTCCATCGCCGAGGCCAAGCGGCATCTTTCGTCCAATGGCATCCAGATGCGGCTGTGATAGGAGAAACGATGAACAACCATCGACTGGAGGTCCTGGCGCGTCTCGCCGACACCGTCGCGGCGCGAAAGGCCGCGCCCGGCGCTGACTCCTATACGGCGAAGCTGCTGGGCAGGGGTGTCGAATCCTGCGCCAAGAAACTCGGGGAAGAGGCGGTCGAGGCAGCACTTGCCGCCGTCTCCGGAGACCGCCGCCAGATTGCCGCCGAGTCGGCCGACCTGCTCTATCACCTCGTCGTCGTTCTGGCAGCCACCGGCGTCGACCTGGCCGAGGTGATGGCGGAACTCGAACGCCGCGAAGGCACCAGCGGGCTTGCCGAAAAGGCCAGCCGCCCGAAGAGCTGATCATGGATGAACTTGCCAAGGAAGTCTCGCCCTTCCATCGTTTCTCGCGCGAGGAATGGGCCGCCCGGCGCGCCGATACGCCGATGACCCTGATCCAGGCCGACCTCGACGAGCTGCGCAGCCTCAACGACCGCATCGACCTGACGGAGGTGGAGACCATCTACCTTCCGCTGTCGCGCCTGCTGACGCTCTACGTCGAGGCGACACGCGGCCTGTTCCGCGCCACCAACCATTTCCTCCACCTCAACGACCGCAAGGTGCCCTACATCATCGGCATGGCCGGCAGTGTCGCGGTGGGCAAAAGCACCACGGCACGCATCCTGCAACGGCTTCTGGCGCGCTGGCCACGCCAGCCCAAGGTGGATCTCGTCACCACAGACGGATTCCTCCTGCCCAACGCAGTTCTCGAACGCGAGGGCCTGATGGCCCGTAAGGGCTTCCCGGAAAGTTATGATCTCCCCGCCATCCTGCGCTTCATGTCCGACATCAAGGCGGGCAAGCGCGACGTCAAGGCGCCGGTCTATTCGCATCTCACCTATGACGTGCTGAAGCACGAACATGTGGTGGTGGACCAGCCCGACATCCTCATCGTCGAAGGCCTCAACGTGCTGCAGACCGGCCGCCCGCCGCGCGATGGCCGCGGCATTCCCAACACCTCCGACTTCTTCGACTTCTCGATCTATCTCGATGCCGATCCGGCGGATCTGAAGAACTGGTACATCGAGCGCTTCCTCGCGCTGCGCGATGGCGCCTTCCGCCATCCGAAGTCATACTTCAACCGCTACGCATCGCTGAGCGACAAAGAGGCGGTCGCCACCGCAACGCGCATCTGGGAGACCATCAATCTGGTGAACCTGCGCGAGAACGTGCTGCCCACGCGGCCGCGCGCCGATCTGGTCCTGCGCAAGGGTGCGGATCACTTCATCCGCAGCGTGTTCCTGCGCCGCCTATAGCAGGCCCACGGCCCTGGCATGTGCCCTGAGGTTCACCTCGGGCCGCGCACCGATATGCGAGATCACCTCGGCCGCCGCCAGCGCGCCCAGCTGCGCGCAATGGGCCAGCTTCAGCCCATGCGTGAGACCAAGGAGAAAGCCGGCGGCGAAGAGATCGCCCGCCCCCGTCACGTCCACCACCTTGCTGACCGGGTAGGCGGGAATGGCGTGAACCTCCTCACCCCGCACCACGACACAGCCGGCTTC
>JAPLOT010000493.1 GCA_026400595.1 Alphaproteobacteria bacterium
CAGCGGATGGCAAACCACGTAATGATGGTGGCGCCGAAATCGATGACGCTGTGGATTGCCTCGGACAGGATGCCCAGGGAGCCGGTGAACAGGGCGGCCAGCAGCTTCGAGCCGGCGAGTATCGCGCTGGCGAGCATCGAATAGAGGGCAACTTGCTGCTTCTCGGACGCCGACATGCTAGCTCTCTAGGGACTGAAGATGGCAATGGCAAGCCATGAGAACCTCGCATGACAGTTCAGGGGATGAACCTCTTGCGGCGGGTTAGAGAAGCGTGTTGGCCTAGCCGCTGCAATCATGGCGTCCGAATCTTCGCTTCCCGCCGTCCCGATGCCGCGCAAGGCCGGGGCCTATACCTTTGCCGCGATCTTTGCGGTGGAGTCTTTCGCGCGCGCCCTGAACTCGACCGTCGTCTCGTTGCAAGCCTACGACATTCTCGGTACGAGCCAGAAAGTCAGCGTCCTCTCCTCCACGATGTCTTTGATCGTGCTTATCACCACGCTGCTCCTGCCGCAGGTCCTGGGAAGACTGCGGCGACGCTGGGCCTATACGCTGGGCGTCTTGCTCCTGATGCTCGCCAGTTTTGCGCTCGCAACGCACGTACTCCTCGGGCAGGCGGCCGGCATGTGGCTGCGGAACACCGGCGCCGCGGTCATGAACATCACGCTGTCGCTGTACATCCTGGATCACATCAAGCGGACCGATCTGGCCCGATCAGAGCCCTTGCGCCTTAGTCTCTCGACATTTTCCTGGATGATCGGTCCGGCGTTGGGCGTCTGGCTCTACGTCGGCTTTGGCCCCTGGGGTCCCCAACTGGCTGTGATCGCAACCACGCTGACGCTGCTGGCTCTCTTCTGGTACCTGCGCCTGCACGATCACAGCGGGGTCATGCCCCAGGGCAATCTCCAGAAATTCAACCCGCTTCGCAACGTGAAGCGGTTCATCGATCAGCCGCGCCTGCGGCTGGCCTGGGCCATCGCTTTTGGCCGCTCCTGTTTCTGGACCACTTTCTTCATTTATGGACCACTCATGGTCGTCGAAAGCGGCCTGCCGAAAAATGTTGGCGGGGTCATGATCTCTGCCAGCCAGGCCGTGCTGCTTTCGGCCTGGTTCTCGGGGAAGTTCGCCCGTCAATACGGCGTCCGAAGTGTCATTGCAGCCTCCTTTGCCCTTGCGAGCGTAGCCTCGGTTGCCGCAGGCATAGCCGGGACGGAGGCTCCTTATGTCGCAATCGGCTTCCTGCTACTGGGGTCGCTGGCTGCATCATGGCTCGACGGTGTCGGGGGCATTCCCTTTCTGCGCGCTGTCCGCCACCGCGAACGTCAGCAGATGACTGCGGTCTACCGGTCATACATCGACTTTTCCGAACTCATCCCGTCGTTCATCTTCGCATTCGTGTTGATATGGATGCCGATCGGGACCGTCTTTATCATTCTTGGCCTTGCGCTCGCCGGACTGGGCATCCTGTCCTGGCGGCACCTGCCGCGCTCGCTCTGACCCGCCGGAGACACACTTGACGCTCGCGGGTGACTATGGGCTAGGTTTCCATCTTGTCAGGAGGAGTGTGGAAATGCCCCAGAAAATCACGATCGGCCACAAGCAGCTCATGGCCGAGGCGGAAGCGGAAGTCGGACACGTAACAGTCGAACAGGCGAAGACATTGACGGGGCGCGACGACGTGGTCATCGTCGATATCCGCGATATCCGCGAACTGCAGCGCGACGGCAAGATCCCAGGTTCGTTTCACGCACCGCGCGGCATGCTGGAGTTCTGGGTCGACCCCGAGAGCCCCTATTTCAAGCCTGTCTTCGGCGAGGACAAGACCTTCATCATCCACTGTGCCAGCGGCTGGCGTTCGCTTCTGGCCACGCAGATCCTCCAGCGCATGGGACTGAAGCCAGTGCTGAATCTGAAAGGTGGTTTCGGAGCATGGAAGGAGGCAGGCGGCGCCATTGAGCAGGTGGAGAAGTCATGACCAAGTTGCATCTCGTCATTGGCAACAAGAACTATTCGTCATGGTCGCTCCGACCCTGGATTGCCATGGAAATGGCCGGCATTCCGTTCGACGAGACCCTCATCCCGCTCGACCTTCCCGAAACCGCGCGACTGATCGCGGAGCACTCCGCCGCCGGTCGTGTGCCTGTCCTTCGGCATGGCGCACTGGTCATCTGGGAGTCGCTTGCGATCCTCGAGTATCTGGCAGAGACCTTTCCCGACAAGGGCCTGTGGCCAGAGGATACTGAGGCACGCGCCTTTGCCCGGTCAGTGTCCAACGAGATGCATGCCGGCTTCGCCGCGCTACGCAATGCGTGCCCGATGAACCTGCGCCGGCCGAGGCGAAAGGTCCCGATGAGCGATGCCGTACTCCGTGACGTGGCGCGTATCGAGGACATCTGGCGCGCGTGCCGGAGTCGCTTTGGTCACGGCGGCGATTTCCTGTTCGGTCAATTCAGTATTGCCGACGCCATGTATGCACCGGTGGTGACCCGCTTCGATACGTTCGATATTGACGTTCGCCCCGATACGCGCCGCTACATGGAAGCAGTCCTCGCTGCGCCGGCCTTCGCGAAGTGGAGGTCGGCGGCGCTCCAGGAGAGCTGGATCATCCCGGCGGATGAGGTCGACTGACCGTCAGGCCAGCGATATCGCACCTCTTGGGTGGCGGCGGACCCGACCGGCCAGTTCAAGTTCGAGCAGGACGGCATGCACCATTGCCGGAGCGAAACCGCACTCGCGGATGAGGTCGTCAACATCGATGGGCGTGGGCGAGAGCAGGTTGGAGATATGGACACTCATGTCGTTGCCTGTTTCGATAGCAATCTGTGGCAGCGGTTCGACGCTCCGACTGGTGACGCTTTGGGCCGAAAGGACGTCGATCACATCCATTGCCGACAGGAGCAGGTTGGCACCATCACGGATGAGCCGGTTGCATCCTTCTGCGCGGGGGTCCAATGGTGAGCCCGGAACGGCGAAAACTTCGCGTCCTTGTTCAGATGCATATCTCGCGGTGATCAGGGAGCCTGAGCGAAGTGCGGCCTCGACGATGACAACTGCGCGGGAAAGCCCGGAGATGATGCGGTTGCGCCTTGGGAAGTGGCTTTCCCGGGGTATGGTACCGGGCACCATTTCGCTGACGAGCAGTCCCGACTCGCCAATCGCAGCTTGGAGTGCGGCATTCTCCGGCGGGTAGATCACGTCCAGTCCACCGGCGACGATCGCAATGGTACCCGTGTCGAGCGCGGCTTCATGGGCCGCCGTGTCTATTCCGCGGGCAAGTCCTGAGGCCACGGGGAAGCCGGCGCGCCCTGCGGCCTGTGCAATCTGACGGGCCAGCCTGCGGCCGATGGCGGAGGCATTGCGGGCCCCCACGATGCCGACGACACTGCGCCGTGCCAGTTCTGACGATCCCTTGATGCAGACAAGAGGCGGCGGCGCATCGATCTCGCGTAAAAGGGGCGGATAGTCGGGTTCGCTCAGGGCGACAAAGCGGGCGCCGATCTGGTAAGCCCGTTCCAGATCACGGCGGGCCGACGACTCGGGGTAGAGCCGCAAGGGCCGCCGCGAACCGCCGCGGCGGGAAAGGTCCGGCAATTGCCTGATGGCTTCCGAAGCCGATCCACAGCGTTGCAGCAGCGCCTGAAATGTAATGGGGCCAACGTTTTCAGAGAGGCTCAGCCTCAACCACTCTTGCCGCTCATCATCAGTGAGCGGCAGGAGCCTCATGGCGATCTTTTGAGCGAGATTTTCGGCTCCTCGCCACGGAGCAGCCGCGAGATGTTGGCACGATGGGTGAGCCAGATCGCTGCGCCCATGACGACCGTGGGCAGGAGCAGGTCACTGTGATCGAACAGGAGTGTCCACAGGGGCGTCAGGAGGCTGGCTGTAAGCGCGGAGAGGGATGATCGTCGGAACAGGAAGGCCATCGCGAGCCAGACGGCAAGAAAGAGCAGTCCCAAGGGCCAAAAAAGACCGAACAGTACGCCGATGTTGGTGGCAACGCCTTTGCCGCCCTTGAAGCCGAGCCAGAGCGGAAACAGGTGCCCGAAGAACGCTGCCAGTCCGGCGAGGATGCCGGCCTCGGGGCCATAGACCCAGGACATGGCGAGGACAGGGACGGTGCCCTTCAGTCCGTCGAGCAGAAGGGTCAGTGCGGCGACGGCCTTGTTCCCGGTGCGCAGGACGTTGGTGGCGCCGATGTTGCCCGAGCCGATCTGCCGGACATCGCCCAGCCCGGCCCATTTCGTCAGCAGCAGGCCAAAGGGAATGGTGCCGCAGAGATAGCCGAACAGGATCGAGACGATCATTCCAAGTCCGGACAGGGCCATTTCCACCTCGCATCAGCCCTTGCGAGGGTAAGCATAAATGCTGGCGCCTGCAACGACGGTTTCGACACAACGTCCCTCCAACGTACGATGCTCGAAGGGAGAGTTCTTGGCGCGGGAGCGCAGGACATCATCCTCAACCGTCCATGACAGGGTCGGATCGATGAGCGCGAAGTCTGCTGTGGCTCCCGGCGCAAGCCGGCCTGCTTCGAGGCCGAGGATTTCGGCCGGCTTCGAAGACATTGCCTCAACCAGGCGGTCCATCCCGATGACCTTGTCGTGATACAGGCCCAAGGCCGCGGACAGCATGGTCTCCAGGCCGATGGCGCCGAACGCGGCTTCGGCAAAGGGTAGCCGCTTTGTGTCGGCGCTTTGCGGATCATGTCCGGAAACGATGACATCGATCGTGCCATCGGCAACGGCTTCCACAAGCGCACGCCGGTCCTCTTCGCTCCGCAATGGTGGCGAGAGTTTGAAGAATGTGCGATAGGCCCCGACGTCATTCTCATTCAAGGTCAGGTGATGAATAGACACGCCGCAGGTCACCGGAAGGCCTCTTGCCTTCGCCTGGCGCATCACGTCGACCGACATTCGGCTCGAGATCTGCGCGGCATGGTAGGGAGCGCCTGTCAATTCGACGAGACGCAGATCACGTTCAAGCATGATGACTTCCGCCATGGCCGGAATTCCGGCAAGGCCGAGGCGTCCGGCGATCTCGCTGGCATTCATCACGCCTGAAGCTAGTGTTGGTTCCTCCACGTGCTGCACCACCAGCATGCCGAAATCGCGCGCATAGGTCAGTGCCCGGCGAAAGACATTGGCATTGGCAACTGACTTCAGTCCGTCCGTTACTGCCACGGCGCCTGCCTCCTTCAGCGCTCCGATCTCCGTCATCAACTCGCCACCAAGACTCTTGGTGATGGCCGCCATTGGGGCTACGCGGACAAAGGCGGTGTCGCGGGCGCGCCGGAGGATGAAATCGACGATGGCAGCGTCATCGACGATCGGCTGCGTATTGGGCATCACGATCATCGTGGTAACGCCGCCGGCCGCCGCCGCCTCGGCGGCCGTAGCTACACCTCTGCCCGGCTGCTTACCAAAGGCAAATGGTCGTGGACTTATGGGCGCATCGAGGCGCGCATCAAAATCCCCCGGGGCCAAGGCATCTGGCCTGCGTTCTGGATGCTGGGCGCGAACAT
>JAPLOT010000447.1 GCA_026400595.1 Alphaproteobacteria bacterium
GCCTTCGCCCGATCTCGGCCCTGGTGGATGTGACGAACTACATCACCTTCACCTACGGGCGGCCCCTGCATGTCTTCGACGCCGACAAGGTGAAGGGGAACATCCGTGCGCGGCTTGCGAAAGGCGGTGAGACCATCGCGGCGCTCGACGGCAAGACCCATACGCTCACACCCGACATGACGGTCATCGCCGACGACGCAGGTCCGGAGGCCATCGCCGGCATCATCGGCGGCGCCCATTCGGGCTGCTCGGACGCCACCGTCAATGTCTTCCTGGAGTCGGCCTACTTCGATGCCCTGCGCACGGCCGCCACTGGCCGCAGGCTCGGGATCAATTCCGATGCGCGCTACCGCTTCGAGCGCGGCGTCGATCCGGCTTTCACGCCGGTCGGGGCCGAGATCGCCACACGCATGATCCTCGACCTCTGCGGCGGCGAAGCTTCGACGATCGTGATGGCAGGCGACATGCCCGATACGGCGCGGCGCTATGCCCTGCGCAAGACCCGGGTGAAGTCGCTGGCCGGCGCCGATGTCGCCGTGCCGCGGCAGAAGGCGATTCTCGAAGCGCTGGGATTCGGCGTGACCGAAACGGCCGACACGCTGGACTGCGCGGTGCCCTCCTGGCGCCCGGACGTTCACGGCGAAGCGGATCTGGTCGAAGAGGTGGCCCGCATCTACGGGCTCGACAACATTCCGCCCGCCCCCATGGCGCGGACGAGCGCCGTTGCTAAGCCGGTGCTCACCGTGCTGCAGAGGCGCATGTTGGCGGCGCGCCGCATGCTGGCCGCGCGCGGCTTCAACGAGGCCGTGACCTGGGCCTTCCTGCCGGAGGATCAGGCGAAGCTTTTCGGCGGCGGCCAGCCCGAGCTCAAGCTCGCCAATCCGATCTCCTCGGAACTCTCGGATATGCGGCCGTCGCTGCTGCCCAACCTGATCGCGGCGGCCGGGCGCAACATGGACCGCGGCTTCGCCGATCTTGCCCTGTCGGAGATCGGCCATGCCTATGCCGGTGATCGTCCGCAGGACGAAACCCTGCGAGCGGCCGGCATCCGCCGTGGCGCTGCGGTGGCGCGCAATGTTCATGGCGGCGCCCGCGCGGTCGATGCCTTCGACGCCAAGGCCGATGCAATGGCTGTGCTGGAGGCGGCCGGGGCACCCGTCGCCACGGTGCAGGTCGTGCCCGGCGCGCCGGCCTGGTATCACCCCGGACGGTCCGGCACGATCCAGATGGGGCCGCAGAACAAGCTGGCCCATTTCGGCGAGATCCATCCGCGCGTTCTCGCCGCGATGGACGTGAAGGGCCCGCTCGTCGCCTTCGAGATCGTGCTCGATGCGATTCCGGCTTCGAAGTCCAAGGGTGCCACGCGCGCCGCGCTGCAGACATCCGACCTTATGCCGCTCACCCGCGACTTCGCCTTCGTGGTCGACAGCGGCGTAGAGGCGGAGAAGCTCATCAAGGCCGCGAAGAGCGCCGACAAGGCGCTGATCAGCGACGCCGCCGTCTTCGACGTCTACAGGCTCGACGGCGGCAAGACCTCGCTGGCGGTGGAAGTGACGCTGCAACCGCGCGACAAGACGCTGACCGATGCCGAGATCGAGGTCGTTTCGTCCAGGATCGTGGCGGCCGTGTCCAAGGCAACCGGCGCAACCCTGAGAAGCTGAGGAGGCCGCGCATGGCGAGGTTGAAACCCGGTGATACCCGCAAGGCCTTCGCCGCGCTGAAGGCGCATCGCAAGTCGGGAGCGCCAACGGACATGCGCAAGGCCTTCGACAGGGATTCGAAGCGCTTCGCAACCTTCTCGGCGCGCAGCGACGACCTGCTGCTCGATTACTCGAAATGCGCCGTGAACGGCCGCACCATGAAGCTGCTGCGGGACCTTGCCGTCGCAGCGGACGTCGAAGGCCAGCGCGACCGGATGTTCGAAGGCGCCGTCATCAACACCACCGAGGGACGCGCCGTGCTGCATACGGCGCTGCGCGGGAACAGCCCGGTTCTGGTCGACGGGCGCGACGTGATGCCGGAGGTGAACGTCGACGGCGCGCATATCGCCGACACGCTGAAGGGCCTCGATGCGGCCAGGACGCTGTTCCTCATCGCGTCAAAGACCTTCACCACCATCGAGACCATGACCAATGCGGCGACCGCCCGCAGATGGCTGGCGGAAAGACTGGGCGAGGCGGCGGTCGCCGATCATTTCGCAGCGATCTCCCCCGCCATCCCCATGGTCACGGCGTGCGGCATCCGCGTGGACCGGTTCTTCGGGTTCTGGGACTGGGTGGGGGGGCGCTACTCCATATGGTCGGCCATCGGCCTGCCGCTGATGATCGCCATCGGCGCGGACAACTTCCGCCGCTTCCTCGACGTCCGGTGCTGCACTGAAACTGGCTTCCGGCCCCATCGTCTGGGGCGAGCCCGGCACCAATGGCCAGCACGCCTTCTTCCAGCTCCTGCATCAGGGCACCGATGTGATCCCCGTCGAGTTCCTGATCGCCGCCGAAGCCCATGAGCAGGGCATGTCGGAACATCATGCGCTGCTGATCGCCAATTGCCTGGCGCAGTCCCAGGCGCTGATGAAGGGCCGCACCCTGAAGGAGGCAGAAGCGCAGCTCCTCGCCATTGGCAAGAGCAAGGACGACGTAAAGCGTCTGGCCCCGCATCGCGTCTTCACCGGCAACCGTCCGTCGCTGACGCTGGCCTACCGGCTGCTCGATCCCTTCACGCTGGGCCGGCTCATCGCGCTCTACGAGCATCGCGTCTTCGTCGAGGCGGCCATCTGGGGCATCAATGCCTTCGACCAGTGGGGCGTGGAACTGGGCAAGGAACTGGCGACCGGTCTGCAGCCGGTGGTGGAAGGACAGCGTGGTACCGAGGGGCTGGACGCCTCGACGGCAGGTCTTGCGACCTATCTCCGGTCGCTCGCCTGATCAGCCACCGATGAACTGCTTGACCGCCGCGCGCTGGGCCTCGTCGAGGTGCAGGCCATGCTTGGTACGGCGGTCGAGGATGTCCTCGGCCGTCATGGCCCATTCTGACGCTCGCAGATAGTCGATTTCGGATTCGAACAACCCGTCGCCGAAATCATGGCCGAGGTCCTTCAGGGACCTGGCCCCGTTGATCAGCTTCTCGGCGCGCGTGCCATAGAGCCTTGCATAGTGTCGTGCCAAAGGCGCAGGCAGCCATCCGTGCCGGCGCTGCAGCGCCGCGAGATAGGCGTCAAAATCTGCTGCAGGCATGTCGCCGCCGGGCAGCGGCGCTGCGGCGGTCCAGTCGCCGGACATCTGCGGCAGGAAGGGCTTCAGCTTCTGCAGGGCATGTTCCGCAAGCTTGCGGTAGGTCGTGATCTTGCCGCCGAAGACAGACAGCAGCGGCGGCGTGCCGTCGACGTCGAAGACATAGTCGCGGGTGACGGCCGACGGATTGGCCGCATTGTCGTCGTAGAGCGGGCGGACGCCCGAGAAGCTGTAGACCACGTCGGCGCGTGTGAGCGACTTGCGGATGTAGCGGTTCACCGCCTTGAGAAGATAGTCGATCTCGCGGTCGTCGATGGCCACATCCTCCGCCTTCCCGTCATAGGGAATGTCGGTCGTGCCGATCAGGCAGAGATCGCCCTCGTAGGGATTGACGAAGATCACGCGCTTGTCGTCGTTCTGGAAGAGATAGGCCTGCGGCCCGTCCCAGAACTTCGGTACCACGATGTGGCTGCCCTTGACGAGGCGCACCCGGCGGCCGGCATTGGACCCGGTCACGCCGTTGATGACGCCTTCGACCCAGGGGCCCGCTGCATTGGCGATTGCGCGGGCGCAGAGGCTGTATGCATGCCCATCGGATCCGCGCAGCGTGACGTCCCAGGCCTCGCCACTGCGCCGCGCCGCCGTGGCGGCCGTCCGCGTCATGATGCGGGCGCCGCGTTCCTGGGCGTCGAGCGCATTGAGAAGGACGAGGCGGGCATCGTCCACCCAGCAGTCCGAGTACTCGAAGGCGAGGGTATACTGCTCCTTGATCGGCGCGCCTTCCGGATCGCGACGCAGATCGAGGCGGCGGCAGCCCGGCAGTTTTTCGCGCCCGCCGAGATGGTCGTAGAGAAAGAGCCCCAAGCGCACCATCCAGGCCGGGCGCTGCTCGGGCGAATGCGGCAGTACGAAACGCATCGGCCAGACGATGTGAGGTGCGGCGCGGAGAAGCACCTCGCGCTCGATCAGCGCTTCGCGGACCAGCCGGAACTCGTAGTATTCCAGATAACGGAGCCCGCCGTGGATCAGCTTGCCCGAGCGCGACGAGGTGCCTTGCGCGAGATCGTCCTTCTCGCAGAGAAGCACCGAGAGGCCGCGGCCGGCGGCATCGCGCGCGATGCCGGCGCCATTGATCCCGCCACCGATGACAAGGAGATCGACGGAACCGAGATCGGTCATGAGCGGCCCATCAGCACCGGTTGAGCGGCGGCTCGCCCGCGAGATAGCGCCGGACCTCCTCGGCGGCGAGGCCCGCGGCGTAGCGCACGGTCTTGACCGAGGCACCGGCGATGTGCGGCGTCAGGGTCACGTTCGGAAGATGCAGCAGCCCGGACTCGGCCGGCTTGGGCTCGACGTCGAAAGTCTCCAGCATGGCACCGCGCAGGTGGCCGCTCTTGAGCGTCTCGTACAGTGCATCGTAGTCGACCAGAGGCCCGCGCGCCGTGTTGATGAAGTAGGAGCCCTTCTTCATCTGCGCGAAGCGCTCGCGGTTCATCATCTTCGTCGTTTCCGGCGTGACACGCGGATGCAGCGAGACCACATCCGACTCGCCCAGAACGCGGTCGAGCGAGGTCTGGATCACGCCGTCACGCAGGTCGTCGGCAGAGAGCTGGACATAGGGGTCCGCCACCAGGATGCGGCAGCCGAAGGCCTTCAGCAGCCGCACCACCCTGCGGCCGACTTCGCCATAGCCGATCAGGCCCACGGTCATCTCCGACAATTCCTCGCCGGCAAGATCGGCGCGGTAGAGATCGCCGCGCCATTCGCCGCGGCGCAACGCATCATGGCCGCGGGTGATGTTGCGGGTCTCCGCCAGGATGGCGCCGATGGTGAATTCGGCGACCGCGCTGGCATTGCGGCCGGGGGTGTTGACCACCGTGATGCCGCGGTCACGTGCGGCCTTCATGTCGATGTTGACCGGGCCGCCGCGCGAGACGGCGACGAATTTCAGCTTTGGCAGCCGGTCCATCATGCCGGCCGAGAGCGGGGCCAGCTGCGTCACCAGGATCTCGGCGTCGCCGGCGAACGCCACGATCTCGTCGGCCGATCCCATGTATTCCTTGAGCCCGTCCATGCCCGCAACCGCATAGCCATGCTCCATCGGCTCGTCCGGCCATTTCAGGTCATGGCTGGCGATCTCGAAGTCGAAGAGCCGGCAGCGCTCGCGGATCGCCTCCTCGAACATGGAGGAAAGCATGAAGAGGTCGCCGATGATGGAAATCCTATGCGGCATGGCCGGTCTCGCTGCGCCGCGCCGCCATGGCCTTCCAGACGGGGCGCATGGTTTCGCGGGTTTCCTTGTAGAGCGGGAAGGCGGCGTCATAGGCCTTCACCAGGTCTGAGTCGGGCGGCGTGACGCTGCCCAGCAGCGGATCGACCCATTGCGCCGCACAGGCTTCGAGCGACGGGTAGAGCTTCTGCTGCACGGCGGCCATCATGGCCGCACCGGCCGCACCCGCTTCCTCGCGCGTGACGGTCCGCACCCGCGCCTTGAGCGCGCTGGCCAGCATGCGGCGCAGGGCGCCCGAGCGGGCCGCACCGCCGGTGATGCGCACTTCCTCCGGAATGTCGCCCATCGCCGCGTAGCAATCACGGGCCGCGAAACAGAGACCCTCGAAGACCGCGCGCATCATTTCGGCATAGCCCATGCCGAGTTCGAGCCCGGTGAACATGGCGCGGGCCGCCGGCTCCATGAATGGTCCGCGCTCGCCGGCCGCGGAGATATAGGGATGATAGAGGAGGCGCGCGGGAGCAGCGGCCAGGATCCTCTCGTCGATGCCCTTGAGCAGGTCGCCGCGGCTGCGCGTGATGCCTTCGGCTTCCAGAATGCCGCGCGCCACGTCCAGCAGCCAGTCGATGTTGAGCGTCGAGGCCATGTTCGACTGCATCTGCGCATACATGCCGGGAACCGGGAAGGCCATGGTGTAGCCGGACATCTCGGCATTGAGGCGCACGTGCTCCGCGGAGGGTGCCACCCGCATATGCATGCCGGTGGACCCCACGATGGTGCAGCCGGTGCGGCCCTGCGGATCGTAGAGTCCGCCGCCGACGCCGGTGCAGACCACATCGACATAGCCCAGCACCACGGGCGTTCCCGCCTTGAGCCCTGTCAGCCTGGCGGCTTCGGGCGAAAGCCCGTGCTGGACCTCGGTGCCATCGAGGATCTCCGGCAGCAGGGATTTCGCATCGGGGGCACCCAGCGCATCGAGGATCTCCGGTGCGTAGCGTCGGTTCACATATTGGCCGAAGGTGAAGTTCGCCTCAGAGGGATCCGTGGCACGGATGCCCGTCAGCTTGAAGTGGAGCCAGTCCTTGCAATGAAAGCCGGTGGTGGCTCGCGCCAGCACGTCGGGGCGATTGCGCGTCATCCAGGCGAGCTGCACGCTCATCTGGCAGGCATTCACGCCGGTGCCGGTGCGCCGGTAATGCGCGGCGTGATCCGCGCTGTTGACGAAGTCCTCGGCAATGGCGGCGGCTCGCGCATCGAGCCACAGCCAGGCCGGCGCCACCGGTTCGCCCGCCTTGTCGACGAGCCACATGCCGTCGCCCTGTCCGGTGACCGCGATGGCCACAAGTCGCTTCGCCAGGTCCGGCACCTTCTCGGTCAGCTGCCGCAGTGTTTCGGCCGCGTCGCGCCAGGTGCGGGCCATGTCCTGTTCGGCACCGCCGTCCGCGAAGGTCTGATAGGCATTGGGAATGGCCGCCGCAGCGATCTGCTCGCCCGCCGTCGTGAAGACCACCGACTTGATGACGGAGGTTCCCGCGTCGATGCCGATGAGGACGCCGTCGCTCATGCCGCCTCGCCGCCATGCGCCAGTGCGGCCCCGGTCTCCCGATCGAAGATGTGGAGATCGGCGGC
>JAPLOT010000411.1 GCA_026400595.1 Alphaproteobacteria bacterium
GATCATGCAGCTCCATCACGATCTCGGTGCAACCATGATCTACGTCACCCACGACCAGGTCGAGGCCAGGACCATGGCCGACCGTATCGTTGTCCTCAACCGCGGCGTCGTCGAGCAGGTGGGATCGCCGCTCGACCTCTACAATCGCCCGGACTCCATCTTCGTGGCAGGATTCATCGGCTCACCGAAGATGAACCTCGTCTCGGGCGCTCCGGCTGCCAGGCTTGGCGGACACACGATCGGCATCCGTCCCGAACATCTCTCCATCGTCGACAAGGGTGGCGACTGGAAAGGCACCATCCAGCTGGCCGAACACCTGGGGTCCGACTCCTTCCTGCACGTCGATGCGGGCGAGGCAGGCCGACTGACGGTGCGGGCGACAGGCGAATACGCGGGCAAGCCCGGCGACAAGCTGCAGCTCAAGCTCGATCCCGCCCGCATTCACAGGTTCGATGACAAGGGAAGGGCTCTCCGCTGATGCGGCTCAGAGGCAAGACTGCGATCGTGACCGGCGGTGCCCGCGGCATCGGAGCCGCCATCGCCGAAGGATATGCACGCGAGGGCGCGAGCGTCTGCGTGGCCGACATCGAGATCGCGGCCGCGGAAGATACGGCGAAGCGGATCGGCAACGGATCCTTCGCCTTCCCCCTGGACGTGACCCGGATGGACTCGATCAAGGCCGGCGTGGCCGAGGCCAACGCGCGGTTGGGCGGCATCGACATCCTGGTCAACAATGCCGCCATCTTCGACATGGCGCCCTGGGGCGAGATCACGGAAGCCAGCTACGATGCCATCTTCGCGGTAAACGTGAAGGGCCTCGTCTTCACGCTCCAGGAAGTGGCGGAGTCCATGAAGGCGCGCGGCAAGGGCGGAAAGATCATCAACTTCGCCTCGCAGGCGGGCCGCCGCGGCGAGCCGCTGGTGGCCATCTACTGCGCCTCCAAGGCGGCCGTGATCTCGATCACCCAGTCGGCAGGCCTCGCGCTGATCAAGCATGGGATCAACGTCAACGGCATCGCGCCGGGGGTGGTCGACACGCCCATGTGGGATCGCGTCGACGGTCTTTTCGCGAAGTATGAGAACCTGCCGAAGGGCGAGAAGAAACGCCGAGTGGGCGAGAGCGTGCCCTACGGCCGCATGGGCCGCCCCGAAGACCATGTCGGATGCGCCATCTTCCTGGCCTGCGCCGAAAGCGACTACGTCGTTGCCCAGACCTACAACGTCGACGGCGGCCAATGGATGAGTTGAGACGACCGATGCACCGACTTTCGCTTGCGGCCCTGCCGGACCTTGCCGCCCGGGCGCAGATTCCGGCCTATCGACGCGGCGATCTGTCCGCAGGCATCGTCCATATCGGCGTTGGCAACTTCCATCGCGCGCATTTCGGCGTCTATCTCGACGATCTCTTCAACATGGGTGAAAGCCTCGACTGGGCCATTGTCGGCGCCGGCGTGATGCCGGGTGACGAAGCCATGCGGCAGGCCCTCGCCGGCCAGGACTATCTCACCACCATCGTCGAACAGGAGAAGGCCTCGAGCCGCGCGCGGATCACCGGGCCGATGATCGGCTTCGTGCCGCCCGCCGACACGGCCGCGCTGGTCGCGCGCATGGCGGATCCCGCCATCCGCATCGTCTCGCTGACGGTCACGGAAGGCGGCTACATGATCGATCCGGCAACCGGCCGGTTCGACCCGCAGCATCCGGCCATGCAGCGCGACGCGGCATCGCCGGAAACGCCCGCGAGCGCTTTCGGCCTGATCCTGCGCAGCCTCGCGCTCCGCCGCGCCCGCGGCGTTCAACCCTTCACCGTCATGTCCTGCGATAACGTCCCGCACAACGGCGTGGTCACGCGCAATGCCCTTGCCGGGCTGGCACGGCTCTTCGATCCGCAGCTGGCCGAC
>JAPLOT010000035.1 GCA_026400595.1 Alphaproteobacteria bacterium
GAATCGCGAAGACAGGAGACACTCATGGCCACCACAGGCATCCATCACGTGACGGCGATCGCCGGCAATGCGCGCCGCAATCTCGAATTCTACACGCGGACACTTGGCCTGCGCCTCGTCAAGAAGACGGTGAACTTCGACGATCCCGGCACCTATCACTTCTATTTCGGCGATGCGCAGGGAAGCCCGGGCACCATCATCACTTTCTTCCCCTGGTCCCACGTCGCTTCCGGCCGGCTCGGCACGGGCGAGACCCAGGAAACCGCCTTGCGCGTTCCGGAAGCAGCACTCGGCTTCTGGCTGGAGCGCTTCGTGGCCATGGGCGTGAGCCATGAACCGGTCGCAACGCGCTTCGGGGCGCGAACCTTGCCCTTCAGGGATCCGGACGGCATGGCGCTGGCCCTCGTGGCGGTTCCCGGGGCGGAATCCGAGCCGGCCTGGAGCGATGGTTCCGTCCCTGAGGAATTCGCAATCCGCGGCATCCACGGCGTGACCCTCCTGCTGGCGGAAGCCGGGGCGACGGCGAAGATCCTTGCCGATGTGCTTGGCTTTGCGGAAGAGCGCACGGAGGGCGCCGTCACCCGCTTGCGGTCGCCGGACACGCAGATCGGCGGCATCGTCGATCTGCGCGCTGTGGGCGGCTTCCCGCGCGGACGTTCCGGCGGCGGCTCGGTGCATCACATCGCCTTCCGCGCAGCTGACGATGCGGCGCAGGCCGAGATGGTGCGCAAGCTCGAAACAGCCTTTGGCATCCGGCCCACGCCGCAGAAGGACCGCACTTACTTCCGCTCGGTCTATTTCCGCGAGCCCGGAGGCGTGCTCTTCGAGATCGCCACCGACGCGCCGGGCTTTGCCGTTGACGAGTTGCCGGCCCATCTCGGCGAGGCACTCAAGCTGCCGGCATTCCTCGAGGCGCGGCGCGCGGAGATCGCGGCACGCCTGCCCGAACTCGGAGATACCGCTTGAGTGATGATCTGAGATCCATGTCCTGGGATGACATCCGACTCGTCAAGGCGGTTGCCGATGCGCGCGGCCTCGCGGGTGCTGCCCGGACGACGGGACTCAATCACTCGACCGTCTTCCGCCGCCTCGCGCAGATCGAGGACCGGGCAGGCACTGCGCTCTTTGTCCGCCACCGCACGGGCTATGCCGCCACGACCGCCGGGGAAGAGATGGTGGCACTGGCCGAACGCATGGAGGACGGCGTCGCAAGCCTCAGCCGCAAGCTTGCTGGCGGCGCATTCTCCCCCGCCGGCGAGCTGCGGGTCACCACCAACGACACGCTGCTGGTCGGGCTGCTGACGCCGATTTTCGCGGGCTTCCAGCGGCAGTGCCACGACATCCGGCTCGACATCGTGCTGGGCAACCAGGCGCTCAATCTCTCGAAGCGGGATGCGGACGTGGCGATCCGGGCCACGGATTCTCCGCCCGACACGCTGTTTGGGCGCCGCGTGGCGCATATTGCCTGGGCCCTCTATGGCCGCGAGCAGGATTTTCCCGAGCCCGTCGTCCAACCCCTCGAGTCGCTTCTTGGGCATCGCTGGATCGCGCTTGGCGATGCGCTCGGCAGCTTCAAGGCGGCGAGGTTCGTGCGCGAACACGTCGCCGCCGAACGCATCGTCTACAAGCTCAATACCGTGCTGGGGCTGACGGAGGCCGTCGAGCAAGGCATCGGCATCGGTCATCTGCCGTGCTTCATCGCCGATTGCAGGCCGGGGCTCCGCCGCCTCTCGCCTGCCGTGCCGGACTATGGCGTGGATCTCTGGCTGCTCACGCACCCCGATCTGAAGAATGTGGCGCGCGTGCGCATCTTCATGGATTTCGTGGCGGCAGAAATTGCGCGGCAAAGGCCCCTGATCGAAGGCGAGCGTGGCCATGGCGCACACATGGTTGCAGGCCACTGACGCCGCCGCCATCGAAACCTGTCGAAGCCTGCTCGAATTCCGGATATGGGACTTGCAATGACCGCATCCGCCGAGCTTGAGATCTTCCTCGTGGCCCTGCCTGGCCTCGAGTCCGTGCTGTGCGACGAAGTGCGCGAGAGGGGATTCACGTCGCCGAGAATCGTGCCGGGAGGCGTGACCTTCCGGGGCGGCTGGCCCGATGTCTGGCGGGCCAACCTCGAGATTCGCGGGGCAAGCAAGGTTCTGGTCCGCATCGGGGCAATCCGCGTGCTTCACCTGGCGCAGCTCGACAAGCGGGCGCGCAGGTTTCCCTGGGCCGAGACGCTGCGCCGCGATGTCCCGCTGCGCGTCGACGTCACCTGCCGCAAGTCGCGCATCTATCATGCCGGGGCCGCCGCGCAGCGCATCGCCACGGCAATCCGCGAGGAGCTTGGCGCGCCCGTCACGCCCGATGCCGAGCTCTGCATCAAGGCGCGCATCGAGGACGATCTCTGCACCTTCAGCATCGACAGCTCGGGCGAGCTCCTGCACAAGCGCGGCCACAAGCAGGCGATCGGCAAGGCGCCGATGCGCGAGACCATGGCGGCGCTTTTCCTGCGGCAATGCGGATATGCGGGCCAAGAGCCGGTCCTGGATCCGATGTGCGGATCGGGCACATTCGTCATTGAGGCTGCAGAGATAGCAGCGGGTCTGCAACCCGGCCGGTCGCGGCGCTTCGCCTTCGAGAGCCTGGCCGGATTCGCGGCCGCGCATTGGTCGCGTCTTCAGACAGTGTCCGCGCCGAAAACACCGGTCATGCATTTCTACGGCAGCGATCGCGATGCCGGTGCCATCCGCATGAGCCGGGACAATGCGGCGCGCGCCGGCGTTTCCGGGTTCACCACATTTCGGAAACAGTCGATCAGCGAACTGATGCGGCCCGAAGGGCCCTCGGGCCTTGTCATCGTCAACCCGCCCTATGGCGATCGC
>JAPLOT010000193.1 GCA_026400595.1 Alphaproteobacteria bacterium
TTGGTGCCCGCCGACGTCTTGACGGACGCGGATTTCGCCGCCGGTCCCTTCGTGATGCAGGTTCCATTGTCGCGACAGCTCGCATGGGCAGAATTACTGGAAGCCATGCCAAGTACAGCAGCGGCAACAAAGCTAACAAGAAGGGCCTTCTTCATCATGTTCCTTTCCGAATACTCAGAGTTACAGGCGCTGAATTCCGTTTGACTGGGCTTCAGGTTCAACCGATCGCCGATGTTCGGGTGAAGGCCGGGGATAGACTTCCCAAATGTGTCTCCAATGTGGGGAAAATGGTGCAATGCGAAGACGATTGCCGATTGTGGCCGCCGCGCCACGGGGGGCTAGGCGTCAGGGCCCCGAAAGGATATGAGGCTGGAAGATGAAATTCCTCGACCAGGCAAAGGTTTATGTGCGCTCCGGCAATGGCGGAGCGGGCGCGGTCTCATTCCGCAGGGAAAAGTTCATCGAAATGGGCGGGCCCGACGGAGGCGATGGCGGCAAGGGCGGCGACATCTGGGTCGAGGCCGTCGACGGCCTCAACACGCTCATCGACTACCGTTATCAGCAGCATTTCAAGGCGGCGACCGGTGGACATGGCATGGGCCGGCTCAGGGCGGGCGCCAATTCGCCGGACATCGTGCTCAAGGTTCCCGCGGGTACCGAGATCCTCGAGGAAGACAACGAGACCGTCATCGCCGATCTCGCCAAGGCAGGTGACCGGGTGCGCATTGCAAAGGGTGGCAATGGCGGCTTCGGCAATGCCTATTTCAAGTCGGCCACCAATCGCGCGCCGCGCCATGCCAATCCTGGTCAGGAGGGCGAAGAACGCTGGATCTGGCTGCGCCTCAAGCTCATCGCCGATGCTGGCCTTGTCGGGCTTCCCAATGCCGGCAAGTCGACGCTGCTGGCTGCTGTTTCCGCGGCCAAGCCGAAGATCGCGGACTATCCCTTCACCACGCTGCATCCGCAGCTGGGCGTCGTCCGGGCCGCCGGAAACAGCTTCGTGCTGGCTGACATTCCCGGCCTCATCGAAGGTGCGCATGAAGGTCATGGACTGGGCACGCGCTTCCTCGGCCACGTCGAGCGCTGCGCGGTGCTCCTTCATCTCATCGATGTGACCGGTGAAGATCCGGTGGCCGCCTATCGCGTGATCCGCAAGGAACTCAAGGCCTACTCGCCGCTCCTTGCCGAGAAGGACGAGATCATCGCCTTCAACAAGATCGACGCAATTTCGGAGGAAGATCTCGCTGCGAAGCTGGCCGAATTCAGGAAGCGAGCCCGCAAGACGCCGCTGCTGATTTCGGGTGCCACCGGCAAGGGTGTCGACGATGCCATGAAGAAGCTGCTCACCATCATCGAGAATGCCAAGGCGCTCGCCAGGAAGGATCAGCCCGGCGTCATCTCCGAGGAGTGGCGGCCGTGACATCGCGCCTCGCCAAGGCCCGCCGCATCGTGGTGAAGATCGGATCGGCCCTGCTTGTCGACGGCAAGACGGGGGCGATCAAGGCCTCATGGCTGTCTTCGCTGATCGATGATCTTGCCGACTTGCGCGTCGGCGGTGCCGAGATCATCATCGTCTCGTCGGGCGCCATCGCACTGGGGCGCCGCAGCCTCGGTCTGCCCAAGGGCAAGCTGAAACTGGAGCAGAGTCAAGCGGCAGCCGCCGTGGGCCAGATTGCACTGGCCCAGGCCTGGTCCGAAGCGCTGCGCACCCGCAACATGGTGGCCGCTCAGGTGCTGGTGACGCTCACCGACACCGAAGAGCGGCGACGCTATCTCAATGCCCGCGCCACACTGGCGACGCTGCTCGACCAGGGCGCAGTTCCGGTCATCAATGAGAACGACACCGTGGCGACGAGCGAGATCCGCTATGGCGACAATGACCGGCTGGCAGCCCGCGTGGCCTCCATGATGTCGGCCGATTGTCTCGTGCTTCTGTCGGACATCGATGGGCTCTACAGCGCTCCGCCCGGGAGCAAGGGGGCCCGGTTCATCTCAGAAGTTCTGTCCATCTCTCCCGAGATCGAGGCCATGGCGGGCAAGCCGATCTCGGGCCTTGGCTCCGGCGGCATGATCACCAAGATCGAGGCGGGAAAGATCGCGCTGGGCGCCGGCTGCAACATGGTGATCGCCTCCGGCCATGAGCGCCATCCGTTGCGGCGCGTGGTGGATGGCGCGCGCTGCACCTGGTTTCTCGCCTCTGCCTCGGCCCTTCAGTCACGCAAGCGCTGGATTGCCGGCACCTTGCAGCCGACCGGTCGTCTCGTGGTCGATGATGGCGCGGTGGCGGCGCTCTCGAAGGGCAAGAGTCTGTTGCCGGCCGGCGTGCGCCGCGTCGATGGCAGCTTCACGCGCGGCGATACGGTGAGTATCGTGACCGCACGCGGACACGAGATCGCGCGCGGGCTGGTCGCCTATGATGCGGGCGATGCGGCGCGCATTGCAGGCCTCAAGTCCGGGGAGATCGAAAAGGTTCTGGGTTTCCGGGGCCGCGACGAGCTGGTGCACCGCGACGACATGGTGCTGATGGTTGGAGAGCTGACATGAATGCCGTGACCAGCAATCGCGAGATGATGATGACGCTGGGCCAGGCGGCGCGCATCGCCGCACGCGAACTGGCGCGTGCGCCGTCCGTTCAGAAGGACGAGGCGCTGCGGGCCATGGCAGCCAAGATCCGACGCTCGGCGGCAGACATCGCCTCCGAGAACAGGCGCGACCTTGAGAATGCGCGTGCGCGCGAACTGAAGCCAAGCTTTGTCGACAGACTGACTCTTGACGGGGTTCGAATCGAAGCGCTTGCAAGGGGTCTCGAAGACATCGCGGCACTTCCCGATCCGGTCGGCGCGGTGATGGCGCATTGGACTCGTCCCAATGGCCTGGATTTCTCGCGGGTGAGGGTTCCCATCGGCGTCATCGGCATCATCTACGAAAGCCGCCCCAACGTGACGGCCGATGCCGGAGGGCTGTGCATGAAGTCGGGCAACGCCGCGATCCTGCGCGGCGGTTCGGACAGTTTTCATTCCTCGGCCGCCATCGTGGCCTGCCTGCAGCGCGGGCTGGATGTTGCGGGGTTGCCGCGCACCGCGGTCCAGATGGTGCCGACCGCCGATCGTGATTGCGTCGGACTCATGCTGGAGGGCCTGGGCGGCGCGCTTGACCTCATCGTGCCGCGCGGCGGCAGGAGCCTGGTGTCACGCGTGCAGTCCGAGGCGCGCGTGCCGGTCTTCAGCCACCTCGAAGGCATCTGTCATGTCTATGTCGACAAGGCGGCCGATACCGACATGGCCTGCCGGATCGTTCTCAACTCCAAGATGCGGCGCACCGGCATCTGCGGCGCGGCAGAAACCATCCTGGTCGACCGCGCCGGTGCCGAGCGCCATCTCAGGCAGGTGATCCGTGCACTGATCGATGCCGGATGCGAGGTGCGCGGCGATGTCCATGCCATGGCCGCCGATCCGCGCGTCAAGCCCGCAAGCGAAGAGGACTGGTCGACGGAATATCTCGACGCCGTTGTCGCCGTGAAGGTGGTCGATGGCGTGGGCGAGGCCATCGACCACATCACGCGTTACGGATCGCAGCACACCGATTCGATCGTGACGGAGGACCGGGCGGCGGCCGAGCGGTTCCTCGCGGAGCTCGACAGCGCCATCGTGCTGCACAATGCATCGACGCAGTTTGCCGATGGCGGAGAATTCGGTTTCGGCGCGGAGATCGGCATCGCCACGGGCAAGCTGCATGCGCGGGGGCCAGTCGGTCTCGAACAGCTCACCACCTTCAAGTATCAGGTGCGGGGCACGGGTCAGGTCCGGCCTTGATCCGCTTTCCGCCCTTCGGCGACGGACAGAGAATCGGCCTCTTCGGCGGATCCTTCAATCCGGCGCATTACGGGCACTACATGGTGGCGCTTTATGCGCTGAAGAAGCTGCAGCTGGACTGGGTCTGGTGGCTGGTATCGCCGCAGAATCCGCTGAAGGATCCGTCCGAAACCGGAGAATATGGCGCCCGCCTGGCCTTCACCCGCGGGATTGCGCGCCATCCGCGCTTCGCCGTGACCGATATCGAGAAGCAGCTGGGATCGCGTACCACTGCGGAGACCCTGCGCGGGATGGCGCCGGTGCTGAAGCGTGCACATTTCGTGTGGATCATGGGCGCCGACAGCTTCGCCAACCTGCACCATTGGCACGACTGGCTGGAGATTCCAGAAACGCTCCCGCTCGCCATTCTGGCGCGGCCCGGATACTCGCTGCGCGCGCTCGGAAGCCCCGCGGCCACGCGCTTTGCCGAGCAGCAGGTTCCCACGCCGCTTGCGCGACAGCTGGTCACTACGCCGCCGCCAGCCTGGGCCTTCATCCCCATGCCGCTCCGGCCGGAAAGCTCGACCGCAATTCGCAGCAAGCAGAGGCCTGCTGTGAACGCGGTCAAGTCCGGTGCGAGGTCTCCCGGCTAGAAAACCCTGTCGACGGGAAGCCCGAGGGCAAGCGAACCGGCAAAGGTCGCTTGCGGGCCAGCCTGCAGGACGTGATAGCGCGCGCCCTGGATGTCGCGGAACCTTCCTGTGCGCCCGCACGTTCCGTCTGCATGCGTCCAATGAGCTGCGTGACATTGTGATCGGCGCGGCGCTTGCGCGCAAGTTCGACGGCGATGCTGCAGGCGCTTTCGGCAACGCCAAGATAGGCGGCGTAGACCAGCGGGAAGGCCAGCGTCGCGATGGTGTGAAACAGCGGGTGCCATTCACCGGCTTTGCGCTTGAGGGCAACGGCCGTTTCCGGAATCACGTGACCCTCGATCAGCACGTCATGCGAGCCCGTGCCGCGCATGCCCAGCGTGCGCCAGACCGGATCGATGCGCACGTGGGGCGATGTCATCGGAATGCCGAAGTGAAGGACCATCGGCTCCTGTCCGTCCTCTTCCAGCACGGCGCCGGTCATCAGGAGATCGCCGGCCGGCGCGCCTGAGGTGAAGATCTTTCGGGCATTGATGCTGTAACCGCCCTCGACGCGCACGGCCCGTCCGGAGCCTGCGATCCAGTCGGAGCCGCCGCTCGAAAGCAAGACGAGCTTCTCGGCGGCGATGCGCCTCAGCAGGGGCTCAACGGCGGCAACCTTCTGGGTCTTCCAGCGCCATGCCGGGATCGCCACCTGATGCGTGTGCATGGAAAATGCGAGCGCGGTCGAACTGCAGTGATGGGCGAGAATGCGGAGCATGTCGGCCAGTTCCGCGAGTTCGGCTCCGCCGCCGCCCAATTCCGCGGGTACGCCCGCCTCAACAAGGCCCGATGTCTTCAGCGCAGCATAGTTGTCGGCGACAAAGCAGTCCTCCTCGTCGGCCTTCGCGGCGTGCCGCGCAAACTGTTGGCCCAGCGTCTGGGCAATGGCAAGAAGCGAGGGACGGCGTTCCGGCTTCGTCATGGGCAGAGCAGTCATGAGCATGTCCTCCGATCAGCGATGGAGCGGCTTCTTGGCCCGTCCGCTTCCGTCGCTCCAGTGCAGAATCTGTACTGCCTCGGGTGCTGACAGGCGTGGTATGGTGCTGCCGCTCCGGGGCAATCATCAGGGAGGTTCGCATGCCCGAATCCACAAGCTACGGGCAGTTCTGCCCGGTCGCGATGGCGGCGGAGATCGTCTGTTCACGCTGGACTCCGCTGCTGATCCGCGAGCTCATGTCCGGATCGACCCGGTTCAACGACCTGCGCCGCGGCGTGCCACGCATGTCGCCGACGCTGCTGTCGAAACGTCTCAAGGAACTGGAGCAATCCGGCATCGTCATGGTCGACCGGAGCGCCGGCACCAGCGACTACCGATTGACATCGGCCGGCGAGGAGCTCCGGCCGATCGTGTTGGCGCTGGGAAACTGGGGACAGCGCTGGGTGGAAACCGAGCTGACGCTGCGCACCCTCGATCCGACGCTGCTGATGTGGGACATGCGGCGCGGACTCCGCATCTCGCCGCCGCCCGACCTCCGTTGCACGATCAGATTCCACTTTCCGGAAATGAAGTCGAATCAGCGATCCTACTGGCTGGTGGTCGAACCCGAGGGCAGCGTCGATCTCTGCTATGTCGAACCTGGCTATCCGATCGACATCTATGTCGAGGGATCGCTGCGCAGCATGACCGCCGTGTGGATGGGGCTGAGCCGCCTGAATGCCGAACGCGAGGCCTATCGGCTCGAGATCGACGGCGACCGCGGCCTGGTGCAGTCCTTCTGCGGCTGGCTGGCGCTTAGCCCCTTTGCCCGCGAAGCCAAGCGGCCGGATGCCAGCATCCGCCCGGCGCCTCATCGTGTCATCGCGGCGTAACATACTGGGCCTTGAATGGCAGGGCCGGAGGGCCTAGTTTGGCCCTGTTGTCACCGGTTCGGGACATGATCGCCAGTCTGATGAAGACCTGCGCATTGAAAGAGGACGATACCCCTGAAAGCACCAGCGAAGAAGAACGCTGCGCCTAAGGCCGCAGCGAAGGCGAAGCCTGTTGCCAAAAAGGCGGCAGCCAAGCCGGTCAAGACCGCGAAGCCCGCGAAAGCCGCCAAGGCCAAGGTGCCGAAGGTCAAGCCCAAGGCCGGAAAGGCCGCCCCTGCACGCAAAGCCGCAAAGCCTGCCAAGCCCGGTCTTCTGGACATGGTGCTGGCGCAGCTTGATGACGCCAAGGCCGAGGCCGTGGTGACCATCAACCTCGACGGCAAGGGCGCGCTGGCCGACAGCATGGTCGTGGCCTCGGGCCGTTCCAACCGGCACGTCGGCGCCATCGCCGACCAGCTCGTGGACAGGCTGAAGGAGGCCGGTCACCGCAATCTCCGGATCGAAGGCATGCCGCAGTGCGACTGGGTCCTGGTCGATGCCGGGGATGTGGTCGTGCATCTGTTCCGCCCCGAGGTGCGCAGCTTCTACAACCTCGAGAAACTGTGGTCGGAACACGCGCCGCAGGAACGCGTCGCGGTCTGAGTCGTGCGGCTCTCGGTCATTGCCGTGGGCCGTCTCAAGGCCGGTCCGGAGAAGGACCTTGCCGAGGAGTACCGCAAGCGCAGTGAAGCCCTTGGACGGAGAGCCGGTATCACCCGCCTTGCCGTGGCCGAGTTTGCCGAATCCCAGGCCGGCAGCGCGGCCCTGCGCAGCGCCGAAGAAGCGCAGCTGATCGCCGGCGCCCTGCCGCCGCGCGGCTTCACCGTCGTGCTGGACGAGGCCGGCAAGTCCATGACCAGCGCCGACTTCGCCGCCTTCCTGCAAAGACGGCGCGATGACGGAACCGCCGATCTCGCCTTCGTCGTCGGTGGCCCGGACGGGCATGCCCAGGCCACGCGCGCGGGTGCCGGCCTCGTCCTGTCCTTCGGGGCCATGACCTGGCCGCATCGCCTGGTGCGCGTGCTGCTTTTCGAACAGATTTACCGGGCAGTGACCATTATGGTGAATCATCCCTATCACCGGGCCTGAGTCGCAGCCGCTCCGGCCATATTTTGGACAATCGCGATACCCAGTTTCCCGAGCGTGAAGATCACCGCCTCAAGTCTGCGTCCGGCAATGCTGGCCGCCTGTCTTGTGCTGTCGCCGCTGGCCGCCGCCCAGACTGCCGCCCCCGATCCGCAACAGCTGGAAACCGTCGAACAGCAACTTGAGGGATCGAAGGCGGAGCAGGACCGGATTGCCGCTGAAGTGGCCGCGGCCATGCGCGAGCAGGACGAGATCGCCAGCCGGCTGATCGAGATCTTGCGCGACTTGATGCACTCAAGACCGAAGTTTCGGCGCGCAAGCAGGCGCTGGCCGACGATATCCGGCGGCTTGAGACCTCGCGCGGCGAGATAGGCGGGTTGATCGCCCAGAAGAAGGAGCTGGTGGCGCGCGGCAATGCCGACCTCGAGAGCGAACGCAAGCGCGCCGAGAGGCTGGCTGCCAATGCCTCCAACCTCCGTCAGTTGCTGGCCGGCCTCGCCGCCGCCCGCGAAAAGGCAGAAGCCGAAACCAGGAAGAAGGCTGCCGATGCCGCCGCCGCCGCCCGGCGGCTTGAAGAGGAAAAGCGCCTTCCCAAGATCGCCTTCGCGCAGGCCAAGGGCCAGCTCAATCTGCCGGCCAAGGGCCAGATCCTGCGGCGCTTCGGCGATCCGGACGGGCTGGGGGGCAAGTCCCAGGGCCTGGTCATCAGCACCCGCAAGGGTGCCCAGGTCACGGCGCCGGCCGACGGCCAGGTGGAGTTCGCCGGGGCCTTCCGTTCATATGGCAAAGTTGTAATTTTGAATCCGGGCAGCGGCTATCGTATCCTGTTGGCCGGTCTGGAGGAAGTGACGGCAGCCACGGGGGAACGCCTGCGGGCCGGCGAGCCTGTCGGCCTGATGGGGGATGGCCCCTCTTCGGTCACACTTTTGGGTGATGTAGTGCAAAACGGCGAACCTGTGCTGTATATTGAGTTCCGGAACAGCACCGAAGCCATCGATTCTGGTCCGTGGTGGACAGCAGCAAATAAAGAGGCGCGTGGATGACGATGAAGAATAACTTGCGCAATGTCGGCTTGGTCGCGGCGGGCGCCGTGTCCGGCGTTCTCGCCTGGCACGCCTTCGGCGTCGCCGATGCCGCCTCCAATGCCAATACCTACAAGCAGCTCAATCTCTTTGGCGATGTGTTCGACCGCGTCCGCGCCGACTATGTCGAGCAGCCCGACGAGGCCAAGATGGTGGAAGCCGCCATCAACGGAATGCTCGCCTCGCTCGATCCGCATTCCAGCTTCATGAACGCCAAGCAGTTCGAGGACATGAGCGTCCAGACCCGCGGCGAGTTCGGCGGCCTCGGCATCGAGGTCACGATGGAGAACGGGGTCATCAAGGTGGTGTCGCCGATCGACGACACGCCGGCCTCGCGTGCCGGCATCATGGCCAATGACCTGATCGTCAAGATCGACGGCCAGGATATCCAGGGACTGACGCTGAACGAAGCGGTGGACAAGATGCGCGGCAAGGTGGGCGCGCCCATTACCATCACCGTCAAGCGCGGCCAACAGGACCCCTTCGACCAGAAGCTGGTGCGCGACCGTATCCGCGTCCAGTCGGTAAAGTACAATGTCGAGAACGGCGACATCGGATACATCCGCATCAGCTCCTTCACGGAGCAGACCCAGGAAGGCCTCGAGAAGGCCATGGCTGCCTTCGACAAGGAGGTTGGCGACAAGGTGAAAGGCTACATCATCGATCTGCGCAATGATCCGGGCGGCCTGCTCGACATGGCGATCTCGGTGTCGGACAGCTTCCTTGATCGGGGCGAGATCGTATCCACCCGCGGGCGTCACGCCGACGAAACGCAGCGCTTCAATGCCCAGAAGGGCGACCTCGCCAAGGGTAAGCCGGTTGTCGTGCTGATCAATGGCGGTTCCGCCTCGGCCTCCGAGATCGTGGCCGGCGCCTTGCAGGACCACAAGCGTGCGACCGTCATCGGCACCCGCAGCTTCGGCAAGGGATCAGTACAGACCATCATCCCCCTCGGCGGGCAGGGCGCCCTGCGCCTGACCACGGCGCGCTACTACACGCCGGCCGGCCGCTCCATCCAGGCCAAGGGTATCGATGCCGACATCGTCATCGAGCAGGAACTGCCGCCCGAACTTCAGGGCAAGGACGTCTCGACCGAAGGCGAGGCCAGCCTCCGCGGCCATCTTTCCAATGAGGGTGGCGGCGAGGAAGGCGGCGGATCTTCGGCCTATGTTCCGCCCGACAAGGCCAAGGACATGCAGCTGAAAGCCGCCATCGACCTGCTCAATGGCGTCAAGGTCGTCTCCAACGTGAAGCCGCCGGAAAAAAAGCCGACGGATGGTGCTGAGACCACGACCGCCAACTGACGAAATCCCGACGCATCATGAAACACCCCGCCCGGAAACGGGCGGGGTGTCTGCATTCCGGAAACTTGCGACCAGGGTTAACAGGCCGTTAACGGTTGGGACTCCACAGTTGAGCCAATCGAATCACGAGATCACCCGAGAGTCATGCCCCGCGACGAATTGCGGCAACCCCTTCGCAAGCGATCCCTGTCCGAGCGCCTCTGGGCCAAGCGGCCGGGTGCGCTGGCCACTACATCCGTCGTACTCGCCGTCACGGTGGCGGGCGGTGCCATCTGGCTGTCGCGCATTCCCCATCCCTTCGCCGGCGAGCCGGTTGTAATCGCGGCCATCCCGCCGGCCGAGGAGCTGAAGACATCGTCGACCACGCCGGACGCGGCTGCCGAGGACAACGCCCCGGCAGATGAGACCGCGGAGACCGTTGTGGAGGCCGAGGAAGCGCCGCCGAAGGATTACTCGCAGGAAGCCGCCATCATCATGGCGACGCACAGGCCGCTCAAGGCCGCGCCGATTGCCGATGTCATGGAGCAGAGTCCGGACGGACCGCTGCCCCGCGTCTCGAAGCAGGGCCGCAAGCCGTCCGATGTCTATGCCCAGGTCACGCCCACCGCTGTCATCACCTCGGCCCGGCCCAAGATCGCCATCCTGCTCGGCGGCATGGGCATCAACCAGCGCCTGACCCAGAAGGCGATCAAGGAGCTTCCAGGCGACATCAGCTTCGGCTTTGCGCCCTTTGGCGAGAACCTGCAGGCGCAGGTCAACAGGGCGCGCGCCAAGGGTCACGAGGTCATGCTTCAACTGCCGCTCGAACCGCCGGGCTATCCGGGAATCAACCCCGGTCCGCAGACACTGCTGTCCGATGCGCCGGAGGAAGAGAACATCAAGTCGCTCCGCTGGATGCTCAGCCGCTTTGCGGGCTTCACCGGCATCACCAACTACATGGGCGGCCGGTTCCTGGCCGTACCCGACAGTTTGGCACCGGTGATGAAGGAACTGAAGAAACGCGGCTTGGTCTATCTCGAGGATGGCTCGGTCGCCCAGAGCACGGCGCCGGCCATCGCACAGGAAACCGGACTGCCCATGCGGCGGGCCAGCATGGTGATCGACGCCAAACCCGATGCCGAAAGCATCCGCGCCGCGCTCGACGAACTGGTGCGGGAAGCCGAGAAGAATGGCTTCGCAATCGGGATCGGCGCCGGCCTGGAAGTCACCATCGAGACGGTCGGGGAGTTTGCCCGCGAGCTCCAGGAGAGAGGCGTGCTGCTGGTCCCGATCAGTGCCACCTTCAAGGGCCAGATGGGCTGATGCCGTCGCATCCCGAGATCACCGCCTACCGGCCCTGCGTCGGCGCCATGCTGATCAACCGTGAAGGGCTGGTGTGGATCGGCCGCCGCTTCGACAAGCAGAACGACGAGGGCAAGGGCCAGTGGTGGCAGATGCCGCAGGGCGGCATCGACAAGGACGAGAATCCCGGTCCCGCGGCCTTGCGCGAGCTGGCCGAGGAAACCGCCGTCACCTCCGCCGCGATCATCGCCGAATCGCCGGAATGGTACACCTACGACCTGCCCGATCATCTCATCGGCAAATCCTGGAAGGGCAAATACCGCGGACAAACGCAGAAGTGGTTCGCCCTGCGCTTCCTGGGCGATGACAGCGAAATCAATCTCGCGCCGCCCGGGCACAAGCAGGAATTCGACCAGTGGCGCTGGGCGCGCATGGACGAGATTCTCGACATCATTGTGCCGTTCAAGCGGCCGGTCTATGAGCGCGTGATCGCAGACTTCAGGCATCTCGGCGCGTGAGCTTCCAACACTTCATCTTCGACTGCGACGGCGTGCTCGTCGACAGCGAACCGCTGTCGATGCGGGTCGACGTGGCAATCCTCGCCGAGAATGGCATCCGCATGAGCGAGCACGCGGCGCATGCGCGCTTCGTGGGCAAGACCTTTGCCGCCATGATCGAGGAAATTGAACGCGAGCACGGCGTGCGCTTTCCTGCCGACGCCAGCGCCCAGAAAGACCGGCGCCTGCTCGAGCTCTATGAGCGGGAGCTGAAGCCGGTCGCCGGGATCTCCGAAGCCCTTGCGGCCCTGCCGCGCGCGGTTCACAGCGTTGCCTCGAACAGTCCGGAGGAGCGCGTCGCCACCGCGCTGCGGGTGGCGGGGCTCGAGCCTTGGTTCGGCCGCATCACCACCTTCGAGCATGTCGCCAACGGCAAACCGGCGCCCGACGTCTTCATCGAATCCGCGCGGCGCGCCGGATTCCGGCCGGAAGACTGCCTGGTCGTCGAGGACAGCGTCACTGGCGTCACCGCGGCTGCCCGCGCCGGCTGCGCCGTGCTGGGCTTCACCGGAACCCATCCCGATCCGCAGGCCCATGCCGCCCGCCTCGCCGCTGCCGGCGCACAGAAAACATTTACCGACATGCGCGATCTGCCGATACTTGCCAAAACATTCCTTTGACATTGCGCTGCAACACGCCCATATGACCGTCATCGTCTTCGGTCCCTTGCAAGGAATGACGTGAGGCCCCTCGGGTGGCCATTCGGACCGGACGATCTTCCGAACATGCCTTTCACGTGGGTCTGTTTACGCGCCCTCCAGGCTTTGCGCGATTCCCGCGCATGGCCATTCGGACATGGTTCGCGCGTTCCCCACCGTTCCGAAACATGAAAGAATCGAACTTGACCACCTTTAGCGAACTGAAACTCTCCGAACCCATTCTCAAGGCGCTTGCCGCCGAGGGCTATGAGACCCCGACCCCCATCCAGGCGAAGTCCATTCCGAGCCTGCTCGAAGGCCGCGACCTGCTGGGCATTGCCCAGACCGGCACCGGCAAGACGGCCGCCTTTGCGCTGCCGATCCTCGAGCACCTGGCCAAGAAGACCGAGCGCCCGGCGCGCGGTACCGTGCGTGCGCTGATCCTGGCGCCGACGCGCGAACTCGCCTCGCAGATCTCCGACTCCTTCCGCACCTACGGCAAGAACCTGCGCGTCTCGCGCGCCGTGGTCTTCGGCGGCGTCGGTATCGGCAAGCAGATCGAGATCCTGCGCGGCGGCATCGACGTTCTCGTGGCCACGCCTGGCCGCCTCGTCGATCTCATCGAACGCAAGGCCGTGACCCTGTCCAAGGTCGAGATCTTCGTCCTCGATGAAGTCGACCAGATGCTGGACCTCGGCTTCATCCACGCCATCCGCAAGCTCACCGCCATGCTGCCCAAGCAGCGCCAGAACCTCTTCTTCTCGGCCACCATGCCGAAGGAGATCGCTGGCCTTGCCGACGCGCTGCTCAGCAATCCCGTCCGTGTCGAAGTGGCGCCCGTCGCCACCACGGCCGAAAGGGTGAACCAGGCCGTGATCCACGTCGATCCCGCCAACAAGGTGAAGCTGCTGGCCGAGCTGCTCAAGGACAACAACATGACGCGCACGCTCGTCTTTACACGGACGAAGCACGGCGCCGACAAGGTCATGAAGCACCTGTCCGCCGGAGGCTTCACGGCCGCGGCCATCCACGGCAACAAGTCGCAGGCCAACCGCGAGAAGGCGCTGGCCGGCTTCAAGGCGGGCAAGATCCTGGTGCTGGTCGCCACCGACATCGCGGCGCGCGGCATCGACGTCGACGGCGTCAGCCACGTGGTGAACTACGACCTGCCCTTCGTGCCGGAATCCTATGTGCATCGCATCGGCCGCACCGCGCGTGCGGGTGCCACGGGCGAAGCCATCGCCTTCTGTACGCCGGAAGACCGTCCGCTGCTGCGCGACATCGAGAAGACCATCCGTCAACCGGTTCCGGTGAAGGAGCATGCGCTTGGTCTCAAGAACGTGCCAGCGCTGGCACCGACCCACGGCTGGAATCCGATGGGCAAGGGCAAGCCGGGGCAGAAGCCCGGCGGCAACCGCAATCGCAACCACGGCAAGCCCCAGGGCCAGAAGGCCCAGGGCAGCGGCAAGCCCACGCCACATCGCAAGGGCCAGAGCGCCAATGGCGGCCAGGGCGCGCCCCGCCGCTCCGGCGGCGGCAGCTGGATGACGCAGATCGGCCAGAAGCAGGCCTGACGCCTGCCGCATCGATTGGAGAATGGCCGGGCTTGCCCGGCCATTTTCGTTTGGTGCTCTTGTGAGGGTGGCGCAGCGCTGGCTAAATGAGCGCTTTCGGGAGGAACTCTGCATGGTTGACAAGCCGGATCTCGCCTTTGCAGGCGGGCCCGTGATGGGCATGGGCTACGAGCCGACCTACAGCGGCGCCACCAGCCTGTTTCGCAGGCCCTACAGCCGCGACCTGCGCGGTGTCGACATGGTGGCCTGGGGCATTCCCTACGATCTGAGCGTCACCAATCGCGGCGGCTGCCGCTTCGGGCCGCGCGGTATCCGCGCGGCGTCCACCAATCTCGCCTGGTTCGGCGGGCCCTGGCCCTGGGGCTTCGATCCCTTCGCCACCTTGCGCATGGTCGACTACGGCGATTGTTCCTTTGATCCGGGATTCCCGATGGATATTGCGGCCAGCATCGAATCCGAGGCGTCCACGATTCTCGAGAGCGGCGCCTTCCTTTTCTCCATGGGGGGCGACCATTCCGTCACCGCGCCGCTGCTTCGGGCGCAGGCGGAGCGCCATGGCCCCATCGCGCTGATCCAGATCGACGCGCATTCCGACACCTGGGCTGAGCCGGTGCGGCGTATCGACCATGGGACGATGTTCTACCACGCGGCGCAGGACGGGATCATCGACGTCGCCCACTCGGTGCAGGCGGCGATCCGCACGCTGAATGACGAGACCCATGGCTTCACGGTGCTCGACGCCGCCTTCGTCCATCGCAACGGGCCGGAGGCGACGGCCGAACGGATCTGCAGCATCGTCGGCGACCGCCCGGCCTATCTCACCTTCGACATCGATGCGCTCGACCCGGCCTTCGCGCCGGGCACCGGCACGCCGGTCTGCGGTGGGCTTTCCTCCTGGCAGGCGCAGGAGATCGTGCGCAACCTGAAGACGGTCAATCTGGTGGGTGCCGATCTGGTGGAGGTCTCGCCGCCCTTCGACCATGCCGAGATCACGGCGTTGGCCGGGGCCTCGCTGCTGCTCGACATGATCTGCCTCCGGGCCTGGCAGCTCAGCCGGCGCTAATCCTGCCGACGCATTCCAAATCCCGTCTGGACGTGTTATCGGGCGGCCACTGTCACTTGCGGGCCGGGGACCATCCCCCTAGTTTGCCCGCCATATCTTGAGTTCAAGCGAGGGTTTCATGGTCAAGGACATCGGGCATTTCATCGGCGGCAAGCACGTCAAGGGCACTTCCGGCCGTTTTGCGGATGTCTACAACCCCAATACCGGCGAGGTTCAGGCCCGGGTGGCGCTGGCCTCGCAGGCGGAACTGCGCGCCGCCGTCGAGAACGCCAAGGCGGCCCAACCCGGCTGGGCGGCCAAGAACCCGCAGGTGCGCGCCCGCGTGATGATGAAGTTCCTGGATCTGGCCGCCAAGCACGCCGAGGAACTGGCCACGCTGATCTCGATGGAACACGGCAAGACCATCCCGGACGCGCTGGGCGACCTGCAGCGCGGCGTCGAGGTGGCGGAATTCGCCTGCGGCATCCCGCATCTGCTGAAAGGTGAATTCACCGATGGCGCCGGCCCCGGCATCGACATGTACTCCATGCGCCAGCCTTTGGGCGTGGCCGCCGGCATCACGCCTTTCAACTTCCCGGCCATGATCCCGCTGTGGAAGTGCGCACCCGCCATTGCCTGCGGCAATGCCTTCATCCTGAAACCCTCGGAGCGCGATCCGTCCTGCCCGATGCGCCTGGCCGAGTTCTTCCTTGAGGCCGGACTTCCGCCGGGCATCCTCAATGTGGTGAACGGCGACAAGGAATCGGTCGACGCGATCCTCGACGATCCGGACATCGCCGCCGTGGGCTTCGTCGGTTCCACGCCCATCGCGCAATATGTCTATGCGCGCGCCACGTCGCACGGCAAGCGGGCGCAGTGCTTCGGCGGCGCCAAGAACCACATGATCATCATGCCTGACGCCGACATGGACAAGGCCGTGGATGCGCTGATCGGCGCGGGCTATGGCTCGGCCGGCGAGCGCTGCATGGCGATCTCGGTCGCCGTGCCGGTGGGCGAGTCGACGGCCAATGCGCTGGTTGAGAAGCTGGTGCCGCGCGTCGAGAAGCTGAAGGTGGGCCTCTCCACCGACCGCGAGGCCGATTACGGCCCGCTCGTCACCAAGGAAGCGCTGGCCCGCGTCAAGGGCTACATCGACCTTGGCGTCAAGGAAGGCGCCACGCTGAAGGTGGATGGCCGCGGCTTCAAGATGCAGGGCTACGAGAAGGGCTATTTCCTCGGCGGCTCGCTCTTCGACAATGTCACTAAGGACATGCGGATCTACAAGGAAGAGATCTTCGGCCCGGTGCTCTCGGTGGTACGCGCCAAGACCTATGACGAGGGCCTGGCGCTGGTCAACGATCACGAAGTCGGCAACGGCACCGCCATCTTCACCCGTGCCGGCGTCACTGCGCGCGGCTTCGCGGCCCGCTGCCAGATCGGCATGGTGGGCATCAACGTGCCGATTCCGGTGCCGCTCGCCTATCACACCTTCGGCGGCTGGAAGCGCTCGTCCTTCGGCGATCTCAACCAGCATGGGCCTGACTCGGTGCGCTTCTACACCAAGACCAAGACGGTGACGGCGCGCTGGCCCAGCGGCATCAAGGAAGGCGCGCAGTTCTCCATCCCGACGATGCGGTGATGGGTGACGTCAAGGACTGCAACGGCAACATCCTGGGTGACGGTGACTCGGTCACCGTCATCAAGGATCTCAAGGTCAAGGGTGCCGGCGAGACGCTGAAGCGCGGCACGCTTTTCAAGAACATCCGGTTGACGGATGACTCCGGCGAGATCGAAGGCCGCACCGGTTCGATCAAGGGGCTGGTGCTGAAGACGGCCTTCGTCAAGAAGGCTTAAGCTCTTCTTTCCTCGGCAAAATGCCCCATGCTGAAGATCTCGCCGATCTCGGCCATGAAGGGCGCGCAGGCCGGATCGGTCATGACCTTCTGGCC
>JAPLOT010000443.1 GCA_026400595.1 Alphaproteobacteria bacterium
ATCGCCCGGTCCATGACGAATTCTACGTCGCGCTTCAGGGCGGCGGCGCATCGGTCAATGGCAAGGCGCTTTCGGTTGCGGACGACTCGACTCTCCGGGGCGCCATCATCATGGGCAATCGCAAATCACTCGCCGGCCTGATGAGCGCGGGCATCGACGCCCGGAACCGGGCCACGCTGCCCTTGCAGCTTCGCCTCAGCCACGTGGCGGCCGGCCGCCTGCATGGCGCCGTGTCGATCGGCCAGCGCAACGACTGGGATCTGGCGGCCGGCGACCTGCTCGTCCGGGAGGCCGGCGGCCGGGTCACCGACACATACGGCGCGGCCTATGTTTACAACCGGCCGCAGACATGGCAGCAGGGACTGGTTGCTGCAGGTGCGAAGCGCCACGCAGCGATCATGGAAGCTCTGAGGACCACATGACCACATCGCCAGCCGCGCCAGGAAAACAGTTGATCCACCTCGTGTTCGGCGGAGAGCTGAACGACATCAAGGGTGTGACGTTCAAGGACCTGGCGAAGCTCGACGTGGTCGGCTTCTACCCCGACTATGCCTCGGCCCATCAGGCCTGGCTCGGCAAGGCGCGCGAGACCATCGACAACGCCCAGATGCGCTACTTCATCGTGCACCTGCACCGGCTGCTCGACCCCGCGACGGACGCCGCGAAGAAGAAGCCGGCGGGGAAGAAGGGCTAAAAGGGAAAGAACCCGGACCGGGTCACACGCTTCTCCCTCCCCCTTGTGGGGAGGGCTGGGGTGGGGGTCGGGAAATCTCTCCGTACACAAATGAATTCAATCGCCGGAATTCGGCGCAACCCCCACCCTTGATCCCTCCCCACAAGGGGGAGGGAAACGGAAGCGAGTTTCCGTCTCGATTCACGCCGCTCCTGGACAGTCGGAGCTTGAAATCCGAGCCTGCGACATAGAAGCTCCGTCCTGCCAACGGGCCATTGATTTGCTGATTGGCCGTTGCACAAGCGACGGCGACTAGAGCTGAATGAGTGGAGTTGGGACCAACTCTGATTTCCCTCCCCCTTGTGGGGAGGGATCAAGGGTGGGGGTCACTCCGAACTCAGACCGTTGCGTTCATTTGTGTTCTGACAGATTTCCAGACCCCCACCCAGACCCTCCCCACAAGGGGGAGGGAGGAATAAGTGATTCCGTCCAACTTCATTCCGCTCTAGCCCCAGTCCTCGTCGACCAGGGCACGCAGCGCTGCGGGATCGACGATGCGCAGGTTCCGGCCCTCCTTCAGGATATACTTGTTGTGCTCCAGCCAGGCGACCTCGCGCGAGACGGCCTCGCGGTGGGTGCTGATGCGGCTCGCGATCTCGGCATGCGTCGGCACCTGTGTCAGGAGTCCGGCCGAGCCGTTTTCGGGCGCCGCATCGAGCAAGCGCAACAGCTCAAGACGCACGCGGTTGCGTACCGCCAGCGTGCTGTATTCGAAGACACGCGTGGTGAGCGAGCGGATTTGCGCCGTCAGATGACAGGCTACCGCAATGGAAAATGCCGGGTACTTGCCGAGCGCGTCGAGAAAGTGTTCGCGCCGCATGGTCACCACGCTGCAGGGATCGACGCATTCGACACTGGCCGAGCGCGGTTTGCCGTCGATCGCCGACAACTCGCCGAAGATGGCTCCGGCAGTGAGATCGCGAAAGCCGACACGCTGGCCATCGGCAGAGTAGATACTGACGCGCGCCAGGCCGCCCAGCAGAAAATAGACGTCAAGCGTCTGATCGGTATGGCCGATGATCAGTTCGTCCGGATCGTGGTGGCGCAGGACACAGCGCTGGCTCAAGTCGGCAAAGGCCGGATCGGACAGCGGCTTGAAGACCGTGATGGTCCGTAGCGACTCAACCGTTAACCTGCTCATGCCGCTGTCAGCCCCAACCGCGTCCTTACCGGCGCCCAAGTCATTCACTCTGTATACGGATGACTTGAGAGAAGCCGCATAGTAGATGCATAGGGCCAGGTTTTGCAACCGCGATAACGGCAACAGGCGGAAGCAGCTGCGCCGCTTCGCTAAATCTTTACGTGTATCAAAATGGCGGTGATGCCGTTACGGAAGCGATCCGTCAGCCCGCGAAATCCCCGTGACGGTGAACCTCCTGCCCCTTGAAAAGGGTCAGCAGCACGCGCGTGTCGCCGATCTCATGCGGCGGGACGACGAAGAGGTCGCGATCGACAACGATGAGGTCCGCCGAAAATCCGGGCAGCAGTCGTCCGGTGCTGTCGCCGCGCCAGCAGGCAGCGGCGGCATGAGCGGTATAGCCAAGCAAAGCCTCTTCGATCGTAAGTGCCTCACCCGGCAGGAAAGGTTCGCGCGCGCCATCCACCAGTCTGGCCTGGCGGGTGACGGCCGTCTCCATGATGGCGAAGGGATCAAGTGTGGAGACCGACCAGTCGGAGGACAGGCAGTAAGACGCGCCGGCGTCGAGCATGCGGCGGAAGGCATAGACCTGCGAACGGCGTGCGCTGCCGACCATGTCCAGCGCAACATCGGGGATCATCGGGTCGAGCCTCGCCCAGAGAGTCTGGATGTTCGCCATGGCGCCAAGGGCGCCGATGCGGGCGAAGTCATCCGGATGGACAAGCTGCAGATGCGCCAGCTGATGCAGGGAGGGCCAGCGGCCATTGGCGCCAAGCGCGGCCTCCAATCCATCGAGGGCAACCCGGGTGGCACGGTCGCCGATCACATGAACATGGATCTGGAAGCGCGCCGCATCCAGCGCTGCAAAAAGCTGATTCACCTGTTCCGGCTGGAACATGACATCGCAATTGCCGCCCTGCGCATCGGCATAGGGATCAAGCAGGGCCGCCGTGCGATTCTCGAAGACGCCGTCAAGGAAGAACTTCGCCGACTGCACCCAGAAGTCGGGGCCCGGATGCTGTTTGCGCAAGGCCGTGAGCCGTTCGACCGCTGTGGCGGGCGTATCGCTCTCCTTCACCAGCGCCGCGCCTGAGACCCGCAGCGTGAGTTCACCGCGCGCGGCACCCGCTCCATAGATGCGCGCCTCGAGTCCGGTGACGCGCGGATCGATGATGCCGGTGATGCCGTGGGCATTGGCATGGGCCTGTCCCGCACGCAGGCCCGCTTCGTAGTCGGCGTCCGAAAGCGCCGGCAGGCGGTCAATCGCCCAGAAGATGGCGTCCTCATGCAGCATGCCCGTGGGTTCGCCGCTGCCGTCGATGACAAAGTGACCATTGACAGGATCAGGCGTTCCCTTGGCCAGTCCAATCATGGCCATGGCAGCCGCGTTGAGGCACGCATTATGACCGCTCGAGTCAATGATCAGACACGGGCGATCCGGCACGACGGCATCAATGACATGCCGGGTGAGATTGTGCTCGCCGAACAGCCCGGGCTGCCAGCCGGCCCCCTGCACGACTGTCAGGCTCCGGTGGCTTTCGGCATGGGCCCGAAGAACCGACTGAAGTTCGCCGACGGTGGTGACGAGGTAGAGCTGCGCCGAGGTCACGAGATCGGCACCGCCGAGCAGGAGATGGACATGTGCGTCCTGAAGGCCCGGCAGGACCAATCGTCCGCCGGCATCGATCACCCTGGTGCGCTGCGTGGCAAGCCCGCGGATCTCGGACGTGCTGCCCAGCGCGAGAATGCGGCCATCGCGGATCGCCAGTGCCTCGGCCCGCGGTCGTGCCGCATCCATGGTGCGGATCCGCGCATTGATGAGGACGGTATCGGCGCTCATGTCAGCTCGCGATGCGCAGTGTTTCCAGCGCCGGCCAGTCATCTGCAGGCAGAACCACCGCAGTCTCGTTCACATCGCGGGTCCAGCAGAAGAGGCAGAGCAAGGGCGTTGGGCCGACTTTGGTGAGATGCGGCCGATAGGGTTCGTTCCACACCGGCTGATGCGCCGGCATGATCTCGAGCGGCCGCCCCGGTCCGAAGCGCCAGCCATGCGGCCCGGTGAGCGGCGCATAGAGTTCCGGCGCCTTGTGGGCGCGATCGCGGTAGAGCACATGAGGGGCGATGAGGAAGAGGCCGAAGTCATAGTCGGCGGCCGGCAGCGGCGCGCCACCCCCGATGACGGACGCGAAGGCATGGCCTTCGGCGAAGCCATCTCCGATCTGGTCGCGCAGATAGGCATCGTAGGTTATCCACTGGAGATGCGGCGCGATGGTTTCGATGCGTGCTGCAAGCTGCGGTTCACCGGCGCGCAGGCTTGCCAGCGCCGGTTCGAGATGCGTGTCGACGATGGCATTGGCCATGGCGGCGTGTGGCTCGAAGCGCTGCGCGCGCGATGCCGCAAGTCCGGCGCGGACATCGGCAACGCCCGGGCCTGGATGGCGCGCAAGATAGTCATCGGCAGCATCGACAAAGGCCCGGATCGAAATCTCTGCGCTCATCAGAACCTGCCCGGCGGCGTGGCGCGGCGGCGGTCGGGGAAGAAGAAGGGCCGTTCAGCCAGTTTCACCGGCAGCATGAGCTTTACATACTGCAGTTCGCGCAGGGCATAGATCTCGACCCACAGGTTCTCCACCTTCATGTGACGGCGCTCGACCTGGGCCAGGGCGATGTTGCGCTTGAGCGTGGGCGACCAGGCTGCGGCGGTGATGAAGCCCGCCTCTTGCTTCTTGTCG
>JAPLOT010000152.1 GCA_026400595.1 Alphaproteobacteria bacterium
GCATTGCCAAAGCATGGCTCTGACGGATAGGCCTCAGGCCTGGCCGAATCCCTTGGGCACGGGAACGTCGGGAAGCTCAGCCGCGCGCTTCTTCAGCGCCCGCCCGATCACCACGCGGGAAATCTCCGTCGTGCCGTCGACTATCCGCAGCATCTGCGCAAGCCGGGAGAGCCGGTCGAGTCCGTAGGCGGTGAGCAGGCCCATGCCGCCCATCGCCTGCGTGCAGGTGTTCGCCGCCTTGATCGCCGCATCGGGCACGAAGCGCTTGGCATGTGCGGCCATCAGCGGACCCTCCGGCGTGCCCAGCGCGTTGGCGGCAGCGCGATAGAGCAGCCGCGAAGCCTCGAGATCGGTCGCGACCTCGCCCAGCATCCACTGGATGCCGTCGAGGTCCAGCGCGGTTCCTCCAAACATTTTGCGGTTCTTCGTGTAGCCGAGCGCCGTGTCGAGCGCCGACTGCATCAATCCGCAGCAGCCCGCGGCGATCGAGACGCGCGCGATGTCGATGGCCATGAGCGATCCCTGCAGGCCCTTGCCGACGGGAAGAATGATGTTGGCCTCCGGCACGACCACGTTGTCGAGATACATCTCGCCCATCGGCAGGAAACTGTAGGACGGCGTGTCATAGAGCGGCCCGAAGCTGAGGCCCTTGGTGCCCTTCGGGATGGCGATCATCGCCATGTCCTTGTGGCCCGGCGCATCCGATGTCTTGACCACCGTCAGGTAGATGTCGGCCTCGCCGGCGAGTGACACCCAGGCCTTGGCGCCGCTGATCGTCCATGTGCCATCGCCATTGATGCGCGCCTTCGAATACATGGTCGACGCATCCGAGCCCGACTGGGGTTCGGTCAGCGAGAAGTTTGCCAGCTTGCGGCCCGAGGTGAGATCGCGGGCCCAGTCCCGCTTCAGCGCCTCGCTGCCGAAGCCGCAGACCGCGAAGGTGCAGATGTTGTGCATCGACAGCGCGAAGGCATAGGCGCCGTCGCCCTTGCCCAGTTCCTCGTAGACGCGAATGCCGTCGCCGAGCGAGAGCCCCTGCCCGCCCCATTCGGCCGGCGCATAGAGGCCGAGAAGTCCGAGGGCCGCCGCCTTGTCCGACGCGGCGCGCGGCCACTTGCGCGTAGCGTTCCAGCCATCGACGCCCGGGCGGATGACCTCATCGCAATGGCGGCGGGCAGCCGTCAGAATGTCGTCGATCTTGGCGCTCATGAGATCCTCTCGCTATGCGGAATTTGGACGATGCTATCCCGTGACGGGCTCGCGCCGCAAGCTGCCGCCGCGCAGGACGAGGTAGATCGCGGGGATGACCAGCACGGTGAGCGCCGTCGATGAGGCGAGACCGAAGAGCAGCGAGATCGCGAGACCCTGGAAGATCGGGTCGGTCAGGATCACCGCGGCGCCGATCATGGCCGCGATGGCGGTGAGCAGGATGGGCTTGAAGCGGATTGCGCCCGCTTGCAGCAGAACATCGTGAAGATTCCGGTCCGGCGTCGAGGAATGCTTGATGAAGTCCACCAGCAGAATCGAATTGCGCACGATGATGCCGGCAAGCGCGATGAAGCCGATCATCGAGGTGGCCGTGAAGGCAGCATCGAAGAGCCAGTGGCCCAGCATGATGCCGATGAAGGTGAGCGGCACGGGAGTCAGAATTACCAGCGGCAGCTTGAAGGACCGGAACTGGCCTACCACCAGCACGTAGATGCCGAGCAGCGCCACGAGGAAGGCCGCGCCCATGTCGCGGAAGGTCACCCAGGTCACCTCCCATTCACCGTCCCACAGCAGGACGGGTTTCGACTCGTCGACCGGCTGCCCGTGCAGCGCGATCGCGGGCCGCTCGAGGCCGGTCCAGTCGATGCTGTCCAGCGCGCGGTTCACCTCGATCATGCCGTAGACCGGGGCCTCGAAATCTCCCGCCAGTTCCGCCGTCACCATCTCGGCCGGGCGGCCATTGTGGCGGAAGATCGGAAACGATGACTGCTCGCTGCCGACCCGCACGACATCGCCCAACTCAACCACGTCGCGCGCGCCGGGAATGGCATTTGCCGCCACGGGCGTCGACAGGGTCTTCTCGCTGATCACTCGCTCGCCCTTGGGCAGGCCGAGATTGATCGGAATAGGCTGCCGACCCTCGCCGCGATGCGAGTAGCCCACCGTCGACTGCGCATAGAGAGCCTGAAGCGTGTCGTAGACATCGCTTTCCTGCACCTTGTGGTACTCGAGGCTGTCCTGGTTGATCGACACGCGGACCCTCGGCGTCTGCACCCCGTAGCTGTCATCCACGTCGACGATGAAAGGAACCTTCTCGAAGGCCTCGCGCACCTTGGCGGCCGTCTTGCGCCGTGTCTCGGCATCGGGTCCGTAGATCTCAGCCAACAGCGTGGCCAGCACGGGCGGACCCGGCGGCGGCTCCACCACCTTGATCGAGGTTCCTTCCGGCAGGACGAGGCCCTTGAGCTTCTCGCGCAGCTCCAGGGCCACGTCGTGACTCGTCCGATCGCGCTCGTCCCGGGACTTGAGCGTGATCTGCAGATCGCCCTG
>JAPLOT010000425.1 GCA_026400595.1 Alphaproteobacteria bacterium
GCGACTCGCCCGAGCCATGGAGACACGCGGTTTCGAGGTGCGAGTCGCGGAGTCGGTTGCCGAAGGGATGGCCATGGTGCGGCGCGCAGCTCCTGCTTTTGCCGTCTTGGATCTCCGGCTTAGCGATGGCTACGGTCTCGATATGGTCGAAGCCCTACATGCCGCAAGGCCCGGGGCACGGGCTGTGGTACTGACCGGCTATGGCAATATCGCCAATGCCGTTACAGCGGTGAAGTTTGGCGCCATCGACTATCTGGCCAAGCCCACCGATGCCGATGCTGTATACGGCGCGCTGCTGGGCGACACGGATGGCCGCGCCGCGCTCCCAAACAATCCTATGTCGGCTGACCGGGTGCGTTGGGAACACATCCAGCGGATCTACGAACTCTGCGGCAGGAATGTCTCGGAAACGGCCCGGCGCCTCAACATGCATCGCCGCACCGTACAGCGTATTCTTGCCAAGCACGCGCCGAAGTAGACTTTTCCTAGCCTCATGAACTTTTAACGGACATCTACCGGATGACGGGCCTCGACGGACGAAGAATTGCGCCAGCGGACACGATTGGAAAGCCCTGACGCTGACCGCGTGAGCGGCCCGGCTCTTGGTCATTGCGACGGCTTACCTGCGGGTTGCGCGAGTCTCTTCCACCTCGGAGACTCGCAGGTGGAACAGCACCGAAGTGTGGGCTGCGATCGCCGCCCTGCACTGACATTGAATGTTTATTCGACGAAATCCTTGCGCGGTTTACATGAACGTCGCGGCAACATAGAGAGCACGACATGGTGGAAAAAGACTTGCATGGCAAGGCCTCCGCGGTTCCGAGCAGCCGCATTGCTCGGCTTGCGCATTTTGCTGGAATGGCTAGCGGCATTGCAGGCAACGTTGTGGCATCGGGTATATTGCAGATGGCGCATGGAAAACGCCCCGATATTGCGAGCCTTCTGATGACCCCCACCAATGCTCTTCGGTTTACCGAAAGCCTGTCGCACATGCGCGGAGCGGCGTTGAAGCTGGGACAAATGCTGTCGATGGACACTGGCGTTGTGCTGCCGCCTGAGTTCCTGGGAATTTTGGCTATCTTGCGCAGTGACGCAAAACACATGCCACCAGAACAGTTGCAAGGCGTGTTGAATGCCGAATGGGGCACGAGCTGGATGAAGCGCTTTAACCGGTTTGATCTGCGCCCATTTGCGGCGGCCTCTATCGGGCAAGTGCATCGTGCGACGTTGCCAGATGGCCGCGATCTGGCGATTAAGGTGCAATACCCTGGCGTGCGGGCTAGTATTGACAGCGATGTCGGCAATGTAGCCACTCTGCTGCGCTTGCCGGGTCTTATCCCGCGCGGCATGGATCTGACACCCCTGTTGGCCGAAGCCAAACGCCAGTTGCATGCCGAGGCTGACTATGTGGCTGAGGCTCGCCATCTTGCGCATTTCAGCCGGTTGATGGAGGGCTTGGATACGTTCATTGTGCCGCAGTTCCACGCCGACCTGAGCACGTCGCAGATTCTGGCGATGTCCTATATCGAAAGTCAGCCTCTTGAAGCGCTCACTGATGCCCCCCAAACCCTGCGTGATCGGGTAGCGGCACAGTTGATCGACCTTGTGCTGCGCGAGTTGTTTGTGTTCGGAGCTATGCAAACTGATCCGAACCTTGCAAACTACCGGTATTGCTCCGACACGGGGCGGGTTGTGTTGCTGGATTTTGGGGCAGTGCAAGCGGTGGCACCGGCGGTTGTTGCGGATTTCCGCACTCTCTTGGGCGCCGTACTGGACGGCGGGCCAGATGCAACAAAGGCCGCGATGATGCAGATTGGCTACTTCAACACGACAACGGCGCCGCACCACCGGGCCCTGATTCACACAATGTTTGATGCCGCTATGGCCCCGCTCCGCGCGCGAGAGGTCTTTGATTTCGGTCGGACCGACCTTTTGGAACGCTTGCGGGATATGGGGTTTGCGATCGGTCAGGACCGCGAGCTTAGCCATGTACCTCCCGCTGCCACGCTGTTTTTGCACCGCAAAATTGGCGGCATGTATCTGATGGCAAGCAGGCTGCGCGCCCGCATCGCGCTGCGCCCGATGGTTGAGGCGTATCGCTGAGGTCATCTTTGTCGCGTTCAACGGAGT
>JAPLOT010000333.1 GCA_026400595.1 Alphaproteobacteria bacterium
ACATCCGCGGCTTCGAGGTGGAGAGACTCTACCGCGATGCGAAGATCACACAGATCTACGAGGGAACGAACCAGATCCAGCGTACGATCATCGCGCGCGAATTGCTGAAGGCATGACAAGGACCCGTTCGAGGCAGTGATCTGAAGCTGCAACTTGCGCACTCCCGATCCCTCCTTGAAGTCAAGCTCGCCAAGCTTCGCCCAGATGATGCCGGGACTGTTGGTGCTGGACCGCGTGCTCTTGACCCTTCTGTGTCCGGCGGTGCAACTCGTCCACGGTCCGCTCGGGAATGGAGCCCGGAGACAACCACCATGTCCTCTGACGTGCTTGGCCACCGCTTCATATGACTTGCTATCACGGAAGGAGGCAGCAGAAACTGTCATATGGCTGACATGAGATGAGGACATCTAGGCGCCTTGGATCCACAGTGGGAGTCGCCGTGGCCTACTTTCTGCTGCTGTTCTCGGCAATCATGCTTGCCGTTCATCTCGTCACTCAGATCATCGTTCTCAGGCGAAAATCATCACAGATCTCGTCTGATGAAACGGCAACCGCCGAGGCCGTCACCATCGTCCGGCCGATCTCGCAGATAGAGCCTCACATCTGGCAAACGCTGGAAAGCACGTTCGATATCGACTGGCCCAACCTCGCCATCGTCTTCTGTGCTGCACGCGAGAGCGATCCGGCTGTGGCCATCGTACGCGAACTGCTCGACCGTCACCCGGATGCGCAAGCACAGTTGCTGCTTGGCGAGGCCCGCATCAGCGACAATCCGAAACTCAACAACTGCGTGAAGGGCTGGACTGCCGCGCGGACGGATGTTGTGACCTTCGTCGATTCGAATGTCTTGCTGCCGCGAGACTACCTCAAGGTCATGATGGCATGCTGGGACGAGGAAACGGGGATGATCAGCGTACCCGCGGTCGGCTCGGTGCCCGGTTCCTTCTGGGCCGAGACTGAATGCGCCATCCTCAACACCCACCAGGCGCGCTGGCAACTGGTTGCAGATACGTTCGGCATGGGATTCGCCCAGGGCAAGAATCTCATGTTCCGCAAGTCGGTGCTGGACCCTCTCGGCGGAATCGCCGTGCTCGCCCGCGAACCGGCGGAAGACGCCGCCGCCACCAAGGCCATCCGGCAGGCGGGCCTCGTCGTCCGCCTTGCACCGATGCCCTTTCCGCAGCCACTCGGCTCCAAGACATTCCGACAGGTCTGGAACCGGCATCTGCGCTGGGCCAAGCTGCGGCGCGCCACCTTTCCGCTGCAGTACCTGCCCGAGTTTCTGACAGGGAGTGCCCTGCCGTTCACGGCCTTCGCCAGCGCGCTGTACCTTCTTGGCATCGATATGCTCGTTCCAGCCCTTGTCCTTGCGGCAGTCTGGTTCGGGTCTGAACTCGTCACCGCCAGAAAGCTCGGTTGGCATGTCTCGCCATGGACCCCGGTGAGCTTGGCCGCCCGTGATCTTCTGCTGCCCGTTCTGTGGATAGCCGGATTTTCTCCGGGAGGTTTCGAATGGCAGGGCCACGCCATGTCGGCCCAGCGGTCTCACGACGGCATGGCAAAAGCGGAGCAGGCCACCGACACAGCAACGACGGTCACAACCTAGGAGCCGCACATGCCTGCTCTCGCGGAGTCGCCTTTTGTTCACGAAGGAGCGTTGATCCGCACGTCGCAACTGGGGCGATACGTCGAGATTGGCGCAGGATCGCGCATCGTCGAGTCGCAGATCGGCGACTACAGCTACACCGACAGATATGCGGACATTGCCTATTCCACACTGGGCAAGTTCGTGAACGTCGCCGCATTCTCTCGGATCAATCCTGGCGAACATCCCTATCACCGGGCATCGCTCCACCACTTCATGTATCGATCCAGCTACTACTGGCCGGACGAAGCCGACGAAGCCGCGGTCTTCGACTGGCGCCGCTCGCGGCCCGTTCGCATCGGCCATGACACCTGGATCGGCCATGGCGCCGTCATCATGAAGGGCGTGACCATCGGGACCGGCGCCATCGTCGCCTCGAATGCCGTCGTCACCAAGCCCGTTCCGCCTTATGCAGTGGTGGCTGGAACGCCGGCGAAGCTGATCAAGTGGCGGCATGCGCCACCGGTTGCCGAGCGGCTCCAGGCCATGGCCTGGTGGGACTGGGACCACGACACCTTGCGCAAGGCATTGCCGGACTTCCGTGCACTTTCCGCCGAGGCTTTCCTGGACAAGCATGAAAGGACCACGGCCGCGCCGGCTGTCACAGGGCCGTTACAAAGAGTTGGTTGATGGCGTCATGCCCCAGCTTGAAGGTTCCCTCGATCTTCTCTCGCGTCCGCAATGGATGCGGCTGCTTGCCCTTGCGGAGTGGACTGACCTCGAGGCTCGGAGTCGCGATCTCGCCGGTCATCCGCACGATGTCCTCCGCGCGCCGGAAACCGGCCTTGTGATGCTGCGTGGACGCATGGGCGCCACCGGTGCGGCCTTCAATCTAGGGGAGGCGACCGTCACGCGCTGCGCGGTCCGCCTGAAGACCGGTGAGGAAGGTCATGCCTATGTGCTTGGCCGCAATGCAGGTCACGCCCACAGGGCAGCGCTCTGCGACGCCCTGATGCAGCGGCCGGATGACGCCGGCTCGATCCGGCAGGACGTGCTTTCACCCATCGCCGATGCCATCCGGGCGAGGCAGCAACTCGCGGCCGGAAAGGCTGCTGCGACGAAGGTGGATTTCTTCACGCTGGTGCGTGGCGATGTCTGATCATGTCCTGAGCACAACTGCCATCGATTCCTCGTACATCTTCCGCACCATCATGGCGGCGATGTCCAGACCCGGTCGAATCCTCGCATTCCTGCCGCCTGTCAGGGCTCCCGCGCCGCTCCTTCCCGGAACGGCTGCCATGCTGCTGACCCTCTGCGATTTCCAGACACCAATCTATCTCGTTCCCGAATTGGCAGGCAGTGCCGTGACCAAGTATCTGCGCTTCCACACCGGAGCGCCGCTGACACCCAACCCGGCCGACAGCAGCTTCGCCGTTCTGGCGGCCGGACTCGATATGCCTCGCCTCGCCGACTTCCCACAGGGCACGCACGAGTATCCCGACCGGTCCGCAACGCTGCTCATCCAGGTGCCTCAGGTCTCTGCAGGTGGGCATGTTGCACTGCGAGGTCCAGGGATCGAATCGACCGTCGATGTGACCGCAGCGGGAATGGATGCCGCGTTCTGGCACGAGATGATGAGACGTCGCGATGGTTTCCCGATCGGAGTCGATGTCGTGTTCATCTCGCCCAGCGCAATCTGCGCCTGCCCCCGATCCACCACCGTCAACTTCAGAGAGACTGCCTGATGTACGTGGCCGTCAAGGGTGGCGAGCAGGCGATCGATGCAGCCCATCGCCTTCTTGCGGAGGAACGGCGGGGCGATCCCACCGTGCCTGCAGTCACCCTTGCTCAGATCGCGGAACAGCTGACACTGGCGGTCGACCGCGTGATGAACGAGGGATCGCTCTATGACAGAGACCTCGCCGCCTTGGCCATCAAGCAGGCCCGCGGCGACCTCATCGAGGCGATCTTCCTCATTCGTGCCGCACGGACCACACTGGCCCGCTTCGGCTATGCACTCCCGCTGGAAACCAGGGACATGCAGGTGAAGAGGCGCGTGTCGGCAGCCTTCAAGGACATTCCTGGCGGCCAGATCCTTGGACCGACCTTCGACTATACCCATCGCCTGCTCGATGCCGCACTCGTCGACGACAGCGAGCCGGAAGCGGCATGGACGGCACCTGCCAGCCCTGGCACCGCCATGCCGCGTGTCCTCGATCTCCTCGGCCATGAGGGACTGATCGAGAAGCCTTCGGGCGATGACTGCGAACCCGGCGATCTCACGCAGGATCCGCTGAACTTTCCGACTGGCCGCGATCTACGGCTGCAGAATCTCGCGCGCGGCGACGAAGGTTTCCTTTTGGCCCTGGCCTATTCCACGCAGCGCGGCTACGGACGAACACACCCCTTTGCCGGCGAGATCCGGCTGGGCGTGGTCGAGGTCTGTTTTGTACCCGAGGAGCTGGGCTTCCCCGTGGCGATCGGCGAGATCACCGTCACCGAATGCGAGATGATCAACCAGTTCAAGGGTTCGGCTGATGTCCCGCCGCAGTTCACCCGCGGCTACGGTCTGGGCTTCGGCCAGTGCGAGCGCAAGACCATGTCCATGGCCCTCGTTGACCGGTCGCTGCGGGCGGGCGAGCTTGGCGAAGAACGCGTCGCCCCGGCCCAGGACGAGGAATTCGTGCTCTCGCATTCCGACAATGTTCAGGCGACCGGCTTCGTCGAGCACCTCAAACTGCCGCATTACGTCGACTTCCAGTCCGAGCTGGTGCTGCTCAGGCGGCTGCGGGCGAACGCCGCCAAGGCGAGGCTGGAGGCAGCGGAGTGAACCCACCGGCCTACAATTTCGCTTACCTCAACGAACAGACCAAGCGGATGATCCGCCGCGCCATCCTGAAGGCCATTGCCATTCCCGGCTATCAGGTTCCCTTCGCCAGCCGCGAGATGCCGATGCCCTATGGGTGGGGAACCGGCGGCGTGCAGGTGACCGCAGCGGTGCTGACACCGGATGACACGCTGAAGGTGATCGACCAAGGTGCGGACGACACTACCAATGCCGTCTCGATCCGGAAGTTCTTCATCAAGACGGCGGCCGTCAAGACGACCGAGCGCACGGAGGAGGCGTCGATCATCCAGACGCGCCATCGCATCCCGGAGGCCCGGCTGACGGAGAACCAGATTCTCGTGTTTCAGGTTCCGATTCCCGAGCCGCTCCGCTTTCTGGAACCGCGCGAGACCGAGACCCGCAAGATGCACGCGCTGGAGGAATACGGCGTCATGCATGTGAAGCTCTACGAGGACATCGCGCACTACGGCCAGATCGCAACCACTTATGCCTACCCGGCCAAGGTTGCCGACCGTTATGTCTTCGATCCCTCGCCCATTCCGAAGTTCGACAATCCGAAGCTCGACAACTGTCCGGCACTGCAGCTCTTTGGTGCGGGGCGCGAGAAGCGCATCTATGCCATTCCGCCCTATACGCGTGTGAAGAGCCTCGATTTCGAAGACCATCCCTTCGAGATTCAGACCTGGGATCAGCCCTGTGCGCTCTGCGGGTCGCGCGACAGTTTCCTCGACGAGATCGTGACCGACGACAGGGGCGGACGCCTGTTCGTCTGTTCGGACACGGATTTCTGCGCCAGGCAGCGAGGCGAGGCATGACCCCACTTCTGGCGGCCGAGGGAGTCACAAAGTCCTATGGTGGGCGCATCGGCTGCAGCGATGTCAGCATGTCGCTCCACGCCGGCGAGGTACTTGCGATCGTGGGGGAGTCCGGATCCGGCAAGACCACGCTCCTACGCTGCCTCTCCGGCCACCTGCCGGTCACCGCCGGGAAGGTCCGCTACACCCTGCGCGACGGCCGCCATGTGTCGTTGGACGACCTCAGCGAGGCGGAGCGTCGTCTCCTGATGCGGACTGACTGGGGCTTCGTCCATCAGGACGCGCGCGACGGCCTGCGCATGGGTGTCTCCGCCGGAGCCAATGTCGGCGAACGCATGATGGCGGTTGGCGACCGGCATTATGGCCGCATCCGTGCGAGTGCGGTCGACTGGTTGACGCGGGTCGAGATCCCCGAAGACCGGATCGACGACAGCCCCTGGTCCTACTCCGGCGGCATGCGGCAGCGCCTACAGATCGCCCGCAACCTCGTGACCTCGCCCCGCCTGGTCTTCATGGACGAACCCACAGGCGGCCTCGATGTCTCGGTGCAGGCAAGGCTGCTTGATCTCATTCGCGGGCTTGTCCGCAAGCTCGACCTGGCAGCCATCGTCGTGACCCATGACCTCGCCGTTGCGCGACTGCTGTCGACCCGGATGATGGTGATGCAGCAGGGACGGGTCATCGAAACCGGGTTGACGGACCAGGTTCTCGAAGATCCCCAGGCACCCTATACCCAACTCCTTGTCTCTTCCGTGTTGCAGGTGTGAAGATGACTCCGGTCGTGACGATCACGGACCTCGCCAAGACATTCCATCTTCACCAGCAGGGATCGATCAGGATTCCTGTGCTCGCTGGCTTCTCCGCCGAAATCGGCGCGGGGGAGGCCGTGGCGGTTACAGGCCCCTCGGGTCGCGGCAAGAGCTCGCTTCTGAAGTTGATCTACGGCAGTTACCGCGCGACCGGCGGCGCAATCCGCGTCTGGCATGACGAGGATTGGGTCGATGTGGCGACCGCAGCACCGCGGGAGGTGCTTGCCGTGCGGCGGCGGACCATCGGCTATGTCACCCAGTTCCTGCGCGTCATCCCGCGCGTGCCGGCCGAAGCGGTCGTGGCCGAACCGCTGCTGGATCGCGGCATTCCTCAGGACACGGCGCTGGAAAGAGCAAGACATCTTCTCGCCCGGCTCGGCATTCCCCAACGCCTCTGGCACCTCTCGCCTATGACCTTTTCGGGCGGCGAACAGCAGCGCGTCAATATCGCGCGGGGCTTTGCGGCAGCTTTCCCCGTGTTGCTTCTCGACGAACCCACGGCCTCGCTGGACTCGGCGAACAGGTCACGCGTGCTGGATCTGATCGAGGAAGCCCGCGCCGCCGGGAGCGCCATCATCGCTGTCTTCCATGATGACACCGAGCGCCGCCGCGCCTGCAGTCGGGAGATTGCGCTTGGCTAGTCACCAGACACCAGTACTGCGGTTTGCGATCTACTTCGCGCCACCGCCCGGGTGCCTGCTGCACGAACTCGGCGCGTCGTGGCTTGGGCGCGATGCCCATGCGGCGTCCGAGATTCCAGTCCGGAACTCCGCCGTGCCCGACGAACTCATCTCGGATGCGCGGCGCTACGGCTTTCACGCGACCTTGAAGCCGCCCTTCGGCCTGAACAATGGTTGCACGGAAGCAGCCCTAACCGCTGCCATTGCGCATCTCGCATCTGGTCTTGACGCCGTGACTGCTCCGGCTCTTTCGCTGAGGGAGATCGACGGGTTTCTCGCCCTGGTGCCCTTGCGCCACTGCCCTGCACTCGACAAACTCGCCGCAACCTGCGTCCGCGACCTCGATGGCTTCCGGCGACCCGCAAGCGAAGACGAGGTCCAGCGCCGCAGAAGCGCCGGTCTGAGCAAGCGGCAGGACGAGTACCTGCTGCGCTGGGGCTATCCCTATGTCATGGAGGAGTTTCGCTTTCACATCACGCTCACGCGCCGGCTGAACGATGAGGAACGACAGATCATCGAACCGCTTGCGCGCAAACACTTTACGAGCGTGCTCGGGCAATCTCTTGTTGTCGATGCCCTGACCTTGTTCCGCGAGCCGGAACCTCGCCGCAACTTTACCGCCCTTCACCGCTTCGCGCTTCGTGCATCCATTGAAAGGGTCGCCTGATGATCGAAACCGTCCTCAGCAATGCCCGGGTCGTGCTGCCGGACGAAGTAATCAACGGCACAGTCATCCTGCGGGACGGACTGATCCACGAAATCCTGGAAGGCCGCAGTGCTGCAGCGACGGAGGATCTGGAGGGGGACTATCTCATTCCAGGTCTCGTCGAGCTTCACACCGATCATCTCGAGAACCACTATCACCCACGGCCGGGCGTCGCATGGCCGGCCGGTCCAGCCGTCATTGCCCATGATGCCCAGATCGCCGCGGCCGGCATCACGACGGTCTTCGACGCACTTCGGGCGGGTACATTCGATCCTGGCGATCTCTCGGCCCGGCATGCTGAGACGCTGATCCAAGCCATCGGCGCAACGCAGCATGCCGGCAATCTCCGCGCCGAGCATTTCATTCATCTTCGCTGCGAGTTGCCCTGCCCCGATACTGCGGAGTCGGCCAACCTCACCGCCGCGGCCGGTGACATTCACCTGATCTCGATCATGGACCACACGCCGGGGGCGCGGCAGTTCGTGTCCATAGAAAAATTCAAGCAGTATTATCTCGGCAAGAAGCTGATCCTGCCCGAGAAGATCGATGCTTACATTGACGAGCGCCGGGAAATGCAGGCGCGACACGCCACTGCGAACAAGAAGGGCATCCTCGAGCTGGCCCGCCAGCTCGATGTGAGACTGGCAAGCCACGACGACGCGACCGAGGCCCATGTGGAGGAGGCGCTGGAGGATGGTGTGGCCATCGCGGAATTCCCCACGACCCGGGAGGCCGCGCAAGCCGCGCACCGCAATGGCCTCGCTGTCCTGATGGGTGCGCCGAACGTTGTGCGGGGTGGATCGCACTCGGGCAATATCTCCGCAGTGGAGATCGCCGCGCATGGACATCTCGACGTTCTTTCTTCGGACTACGTCCCGTCCAGCCTCCTGTCGGCGGCCTTCACCCTGTCGCGTTCCGTGGATGCCATGAGCCTGCCCAAGGCGATCCGGCTCATCACCTTCAATCCGGCCCACGCCGCCGGACTCGACGACCGCGGCGCCATCGAACCTCGGAGGCGTGCGGATCTCGTCCGGGTTGCCCTCGCCGACGGCCTGCCGGTTGTCCGCCGCGTCTGGCGGGAAGGGCGCCGGGTCATGTGATGGCCGAGACCCCCGGATGTCTCGTACTTGTGGTTGGACAAAGCGGCGCCGGAAAGGACAGCATCCTGCGTGAGACCGCGCTTCGCCTCAACGGTAACAGGCGCTTTGTCTTTCCAAGGCGATTTGTTACCCGGATGGCCGACAGATCGGCGGAAGACCATGTCACCATCAGCGAGATGGAATTCGCGTTGGCCGTCAATGATGGGGCCTTTGCCCTGTGGTGGCGGGCGCATGGCAATGGCTATGGCATTGGACGGTCAATCGAGCCCGACCTGGCAGCCGGACGGACGGTGGTAATCAATTGTTCGCGCACTGTCATCGCGGAAGCCATGCGCCGCTACTCGAACCTACTGGTCGTTGAGGTCACGGCACCGCCGGAGGTTCTTCATGCACGCATTGTCGCCCGGGGCCGCGAGTCAGAAGCCGAGGCCTGGCTGCGGGTCAGGCGTGATGTTCCTGAACAGCCGCCGGGCGTACCCCTTCTACAGATCGACAATGCCGGGCTGCTGGACCAGGCCGTCAGCCTCTTCCACACGACCTTGCTGCGACTACAGGACTCTGCTGCGAACCCAGGTGGAAGCGCGCTCGACAGCGAGAACGAGCAGAAAGATGGAAATGATGATCGTCGCGGCCTGATCGTATTCGAATAACTCCAGCGAGACCTTCAGTTCAATCCCGATGCCGCCAGCCCCGACGAGGCCAAGCACAACCGATCCGCGGGTGGCCTTCTCGAGAGAGAAGAGAGACGTATTGATCATCGACGGAAGGGCCTGGGGAATGACGGAGGAGAAGATGACTCCGCTCCGGCTGGCGCCCAGGGCAGAGAGCGCCTCGCGCGGCCCCTTGTCGGTTTCCTCCATGGCCTCGGCGAAGAAGCGCGCGGCAAAGCCCGTTGTGTCGACCATGAGGGCGAGCACGCCGGCGGCCGGGCCCAGCCCGACGGCAATGACGAAGACGATGGCCCACACCAGATCCGGCACCGTCCTGAACAGTGCCACAAGGCCACGCACGATCCAGACAAAGAAGGGATGTGGCGACAGGATTGGCGCGGCAAGGATGGCCAGCGGCAGGCTGAGCGCCAGGCCGAGGATGGTGCCGGCCACCGCCATCTGGAAGGTCTGCAGGAGCGACCAGAATACCGCCTCCAGGCGTTCGGTCGACGGCGGAAACATCTGGCTGCCGAGCCGGCCCAGTGCTGGCAGGCCACGGATGAGCTTCTCCAGCGATACCCCGCTATTCGCGAAACTCGAAAGCACGAAGGCTGCGGCTGCGATCAGCAGGACGAATGTCAGGATGCGCGGCCGTTCGAGGCGCGCCGGCATGGCGTTATCAGACATAGAGCCCCCGGAGTTCGGCCTCCTTCAGCCGATCCGCGGGCGCATCAAGGAGGATGCGCCCGGCACCGATGGCAATGACGCGATCGGCGAACTGCAGGGCATGGGTAAGGTTATGAGAGGTGAAGACGACTGTCTTCTTCTCCTTCCGCATCAGCGAGGCAAAGAGCTGCATGACCTCGTCGCCCGCCTGCGGATCAAGGCTCGCTGCAGGTTCGTCAGCCAACACGATGTCGGGCTGCTGCATGAGCGCGCGGGCAATGGCGACCCGTTGAGACTGCCCGCCCGAGAGCGAATCGGCCCGCTGCCCTGCAATGGCTAAAAGACCAACCCGGTCGAGGCACTCGAGTGCCTGACTCCTGATCGCCCGCGGAGCAAGGCTCTGGCTCCAGGCGGCGGCGCCATAGCCGCGCCCCTGTGCACCATGCACCACATTCGTCAGCGCCGACAACCTCCCCACCAGGTTGTGTTTCTGGAAGACGAAGCCGATCCGCGACCGGATCTGCCGGAGGCCGCGGGCGCTTGTGGTGACGCTCTGGCCCAGGACATCGATGTCACCCGAACTGGGCTCGATCAGCCTCGGGATGCAGCGCAGCAGCGTCGACTTGCCGGCACCGTTGGCGCCGATGAGTGCAACCAGGCTGCCGCGCGCCACGTCGATGTCGATGCCGGAGAAGACCTGCTTTCCTGGTGCAAAGGACTTGGCCAGCTTGCGAATGGAAATGGCGGCGGGCATCGTGCCCGCCGCCATCTCGAAGGACTGAACCTGAAAGTTCACTCACTCACCGATGAAGTTTGAAAACTGCGGCACGCCAATGGTGGCATACATGGCGCGGACGCTGTCGTAATCCTTGTCGTCCACGGTCGCGACGAAGTAGCCGCCGTCGTACTTCTTGGTATCCTCGCCCTTGAGCACGCCGGTCATGAGTTCCGGGCCCTTCTCGAGAAAGGCCTTGCGCACTTTCTCGACGGTTTCCGGCTTCACATAGGATGCCACGATGAGGATATCGTTCGGAAGATCGGCACCGCGGCCCACCACGGAGAACTTGGCATCCGGGAACTTCTCGCGCACTGAGCGCAGATGCGTGAGGTTCATGCCGACGGCAGCGACATCGCCGCGGATCATGGCCTCGACAGCCACGTTCCGCTTGATGATTTCGGCGGTGTAGTCGGCGTTGTACTTCAGGCCCGCATCGGCGAGCACCTGTGCCGGACCGAGCTGCTGCGAGGTAGAACCAACTTCGCCGAAGGCCACCTTTTTGCCCTTCAGGTCGCCAAGGCTCTTGATGTCGCCCTCGGCCATCACGACGATCTGCGAGAAGTAGTCCGGGCGATGCCAGCCGACCACCGGCTTGGCGTCGGTCAGCTTCTTGAAGACGACGTATTCCGCCGGGCCTGTGAGCACGAAGTCGACCTGTTCGGCCCGCATGGCCTCGACTGCGGCAGTCCGGTTGTTGACCGGCGTGAACTCCACCTCGAGCCCAGTGGCCTTCTCGAGTTCCTCGACGAAGGCACCATACTCGCGTTGCAGCTGCTCCACGCCTTCGACGTCGGTAACCGCAAAGCGGATGGTCTCGGCCTTTGCCGGCGCCGTCATCAGTCCGGCTGCAACGACCAGGGTCGAAAACAGTGTCCAGAGTTTCATGTCGTGATCTCCTCCATCAATTCTCCATCAAACAACAAGCTTTCATGACACTGTCATGAAGACCGGCGAGATGTCGTCAACAAGATGGAGTTGATGATGCCTCTGGACAGTTCCGCAGGCCCGGATCTGACGCTTTCCGGCGGACTTTGCCTCATTCCCGGCGAAGGCCTGAGGCCAGCAACCCTTCACTGCAGTGGCGGACGCATCGCCGCGGTGACATGCGATCGACCGCCCCGCGGCCACGGTGACATCGACATGCGCGGCGCCCTTGTCCTTCCGGGTATCGTCGACATCCACGGCGATGCCTTCGAACGGCAGATCATGCCGCGCCCGCGCACCATGTTCCCGCTCGACATCGCGCTGGTCGACACCGACAGGCAATTGGCCGCCAATGGCATAACGACCGCCTATCACGGCGTCACGGTCTCCTGGGAGCCGGGACTGCGCAGTTTGGCTGAGGCCCAGAGAATCATCGCGGCACTGGATGACTGCCGGGACCGGCTCTGCGTCGACCATCGCATCCACATCCGGTGGGAAACCTTTGCGATCGACGCGATCGACTCAGTAACCGCGCTCTTCTCGCGGGTCGACCGGCCATTGCTGGCCTTCAATGATCATACGACCCCAACGCTTGCCGGTGGCCGTCAGACCTCGAAGATCAAGGGCGCGGCCGAGCGGGCAATGGTCGAGCCCGAGGTCTACATGACGCTGGTCAACGCCATTGCCGAACGCGCCAGCGAGGTGCCGGCTGCCATCCGGCGCATCGCCTCGGCCGCCAGGGACCGCACGGTGCCCATGCTGTCGCACGACGACAGCTCGCCCGAGACGCGCCAGTCCTACCGCGATCTGGGCGTCAGCGTGGCTGAATTCCCGCTCAGCGGGGACACGGCCGAGGCGGCAGCCCTTGCCGGCGACGATCTCGTTCTGGGTGCGCCCAACGTGGTGCGTGGCGGCAGCCACAATGGAGCAATCGGAGCCGAAGACGCGATCCGTCGCGGATGGTGCAGCATTCTCGCCTCGGACTATTACTATCCTGCGCCGGTTCAGGCCGCGTTTGGGCTGATTGCCCGAGACGTCGCGTCGCTCGATCAGGCATGGGACCTCATCTCTGGCGCACCGGCCCGGGCCGCAGAGTTGGACGACCGCGGACATCTCGCAACAGGCGCCCGCGCCGACATTGTCGTCATTCCGCAGGGCTCCGTTCACCCCGTCCTCACGCTGGTTGCGGGAAAGGTCGCCTATTCGCGACTGTAACCGTAGAGCGTCATACCTGCTCAGATCGTCGTCCTCGCCGTTCCTGCAATCGCGATGCGCAGGCGCGTCGAGATCAGATCGATGATCGAGACGGTGACGAGGATCAGGATGATGATGAAGCAGACCGTCTGCCACTCCAGGGTCCGGATCTGCTCGGACAGCTGAAGCCCGATTCCACCCGCACCGACGATGCCGATGATGGTCGCCGAGCGGGTGTTGGACTCGAAGTAATAGAGATACTGGCTGATCAGTACCGGTGCCACCTGCGGCAGGATGCCGAATCGGATGGCGTGCAGCCGCGATCCACCCGACGCAACGACACCTTCGACAGGCTTCCGGTCGGAGGCTTCGATGGCCTCGGAGAAGAGCTTTCCGAAGGATCCGATGTCGGAGATGGCAATGGCCAGAACCCCCGCGAAGGGTCCGAGGCCCACGACATTCACCCAGATCAGCGCCCAGACCAGCGTGTCGACACCGCGCAGGGTATCGAAGGATCGCCGGGCAAGGAACCGGAGCACCTGAGAAACCGTCGTGTTCCTGGCCGCGATGAAGCTCAAGGGCAGTGCGATCACGGCAGC
>JAPLOT010000308.1 GCA_026400595.1 Alphaproteobacteria bacterium
TTTCGGCAATCGCGGCAATGTGGCCTTTGTGTTCGCGGTGAGCATCGTTCCATTGCTGCTTGCGGTGGGCGCCGCACTTGATCTGATCCGGGCAAACCAGGCCGAGGATGCCCTTCAGGGCGCGGCAGATGCTGCAGCCCTCGCCGCAGGAGCTTCAGACAGGACGACAGATGCGGATACCGTCGCCATCGCCACAAACTACGTGCGGAAGAACTTCACCGCCCGGGTAATCGAGGACATCAAGGCGATGACGATCACCAACAACGCCGCCTCAGGCGAAATCACCGTTCAGCTGACCGGCGAAGTCCAGACCACCTTCTTCGGACTCGTCGGCTTTCCCACCTTCAATGTACGGGTGAGTTCCACCGCCAGCCGGGCATCCACCGGACCGCTCGAACTGGTGCTGGCCCTCGACATCACCGGCTCCATGGGCGTGAACGGCAAGATCGACAGTCTCAAGACGGCGTCGACATCGCTCATCGATACCGTCATGATCTCGGACGATATCTCGGTCGGCATTGTGCCGTTCTCCGACTACATGAACGTCGGCCTCAGCAGGGCAGACGAATTCTGGGTTTCAGTCCCGGACGACGTAACGCGAACCGGTTCGACCTGCGACTACAACTATCCGGACAAGCGCAATTGCGCGATGGTGACGCTGACGTGCTACTCGGATGGCGTTCCGCATAGCTGTGTCGAGGAGCAATGCGAGTACTGGGGCATTCCCGAGAAGACGAACTGCGTCGTCAGCTCAGCAGTCGACACCTGGGATGGATGTGTCGGGGCCCGGGAGGAGTCCCTGCAGGCCACGATCGGCAGCATCACCACGCCCTATCCAGGCGTTCTCAACTCATGTGGAAAGGAATTCCTCCCACTGACGAATGACAGATCCGCCGTTCTGACGAACATCAATCAGCTTTCGACCTACGGCGAGACGAACATACCCTCCGGCCTGATCTGGGGGTGGAACATGCTGACTCCCGAAGAGCCGCTGTCGGAGGCGCGTTCGGCCGCAGACATGTCCAGCCTCGGTGGCACCAAGGTCCTCGTCCTCATGACCGACGGCGCCAATACGGTGTCGCCCGATGGCACCAACCACTCGGACTACGCCCCGCATGCCCAGACCTCCTATGGCGACGGAACCTATACCGACACTCTCACATCGACGATCTGCGAGAACATCAAGGCCGACGGCATCCAGATCTATACTGTTCTGTTCGACGTGTCGGATCCTGGCATCGAGACCATCCTCAGGAACTGCGCGACCTCTCCGGACATGAGTTATGTCGCGGCCGACTCCGCCGCCCTCATCGCGGCCTTCGAAGCCATCGGCGCACAACTGAAGGAAGTCAGGCTGACGCAGTAGGAAAACCCCCGGTCTGCCGCAGCGCTTCCCCGGTCACCATCGCGCAGGCCAAGGCGACATTGAGCGATCGCAGGCCGGCGCGCATGGGGATCAGCAGCCTGGCATCTGCAGCCTCATGGACCGCCGGAGGGACGCCCGCCGATTCGCGGCCGAACAGCAGGATATCCGTGGGCGAGAAGGGGAAGGCTGTATAGGGCTGGTTGGCCCGGGTCGTGAGGAGGACAAGCCGCCGGCCGGCCGTGGCGGCGCGGAAGGCCTCCCATGAGGTATCCCGTACAACCTTGGCCTGTTCGAGATAGTCCATGCCAGCCCGGCGGAGGCTGGATTCGCTCCAGTGGAAGCCGGCGGGTTCAATGATTCTGACCGTCACGCCGAAGCAGGCCGCCATCCGCAGGATGGTGGCCGTGTTGGGCGCGATGTCCGGCTGGTAGAGTGCGATTTCCATCGGGTTTTCCTGTCCTGGGCGTAATTTACCGGAGCCATCGAGACCTCTGAACTGCGACACTTGATGGCTAGACTTATGCCGAAGCCAATGCCAAAAGGTCGCGGGTTTATGTGCCGGAGGGGCTATCCCGCCCCGCACCCGGGGGACGGCGCAGCACAAAAAGGGAATCTACGGACGTGTCCACAGCGGATCATTCGGAAGTCAACCGGCGCGACTTTCTTTACATCGCGACCGGCGCTGTCGGTGGTGTCGGCGTTGCGCTGGCTGCCTGGCCTTTCATCAACCAGATGAATCCCGACGCATCGGTTCTGGCCATGGCGTCGGTCGAGGTCGATCTGGCGCCCCTGGTCGAAGGCCAGGAAATCACGATCAAGTGGCGCGGCAATCCGGTGTTCGTGCGCCACCGCACCGAGCCGGAAATCGCAGCTGCCAAGGCGGTGGAGTTGAGCGAGCTTAAGGATCCTCTGGCTCGCAATGCCAACCTGCCTGACGGTGATCCGGCAACGGATGTGAACCGCGTGGTCGGCGGCAAGGAGAACATCATCGTCATGATGGGCGTCTGCACCCATCTGGGCTGCGTGCCGATCCGCAACGAGGGCGACTACGCCGTGGTTGAAGGCAATGCCAAGGTCGGCGGCTGGTTCTGCCCTTGCCACGGCTCACACTACGACACCGCCGGCCGCATTCGCAGAGGCCCCGCGCCTCAGAACCTGGCAGTGCCGCAGTACAGCTACCTCACCGACACCAAGATCCGCATCGGCTAAGAAGGACAATCCTCATGAGCGGACACTCGAGCTATCAGCCCAAGAGCGCCTTCGGAAAGTGGTTCCATGAGCGCCTGCCGATCATGGACATCGTTCATGGCCAGGCACTGGATTTTCCGACCCCGCGAAACCTCAACTACTGGTGGACCTTCGGCGGCATCCTCGCGGTCATGCTGGTGATCCAGATCGTCACCGGCGTTGTGCTGGTGATGCACTACACCCCGCCTGTCGACATGGCCTTCCAATCCGTCGAGCACATCATGCGCGACGTGAACTACGGCTGGCTGATGCGCTACATGCACGCAAACGGCGCGTCGATGTTCTTCATCGCGGTCTACATCCACATGTTCCGCGGCATGTACTACGGCTCCTACAAGGCGCCGCGCGAGATCCTGTGGATGATCGGCGTGGTCATCTATCTGATCATGATGGCCACCGCCTTCATGGGCTATGTGCTGCCCTGGGGCCAGATGAGTTTCTGGGGCGCCAAGGTCATCACCAACCTGTTCTCGGCCATTCCCTTCGTGGGCGATGCCATCACCACCTGGCTGTGGGGCGGTTTCGCGGTCGACAACCCGACCTTGAACCGCTTCATTCATGATGTTCTACGCGGCGTGGGTCTTCTTCAGCCCGAACTATCTGGGCCATGCCATCAACTATGAAGTGGCCAATCCGCTCTCGACGCCGGCGCACATCGTTCCCGAATGGTACTACCTGCCGTTCTACGCGATCCTGCGTGCCATTCCGGACAAGCTGGGCGGCGTCATCGCGATGTTCGGTTCGATCCTGATCCTCTTCGCGCTGCCCTGGCTCGATACATCGAAGGTGCGCTCCGGCAATTACCGGCCGCTCTTCAAGGGCTTCTTCTGGATCTTCGTCGTCGTGTGCATCGCCCTCGGCTACCTGGGGTCGAAGCCCGCGGAAGGCGCCTATGTGATCTGGTCGCGTATCCTGACGGCCTATTACTTCGCGCACTTCCTCGTGATCCTGCCACTGCTCGGACTGCTGGAGAGCCCAAAACCGTTGCCGGCCTCCATTTCCGACAGCGTGATCGCCAAGAACAAGCCCGCCGCCGTGCCTGCCGAGTGAATTGGGGGATAGAAAGATGACATTGCTCAAGACACTCAGCATCGCACTTGTGGGCCTTGGCCTGCTTGGTGGAGCGGCCCAGGCAGCGGGAAGCCAGAAGCCTGCCCGCGACGTGAGCTTCTCCTTCGAGGGTCCCTTCGGCACCTTCGACCGCGCGCAACTGCAACGCGGCTACAAGGTCTACAAGGAAGTCTGCGCCGCCTGCCACTCCATGCATTTCGTGTCCTTCCGCAACCTGTCCCAGCCGGGCGGGCCCGGGTTTACCGAAGAACAGGTGAAGGTACTCGCAGCCGAGTACACGATCCAGGATGGACCAGGCGAAGACGGCGAGATGTTCGAGCGCGCGCGCCTGCCGCAGGACCGTTTCCCCGATCCATTCCCCAATGAACAGGCGGCGCGGGTGGCCAACGGCGGCGCCTATCCTCCGGACCTGTCGCTGATCACCAAGTCGCGGCCCGGCTGGTACGGCACCTTCAACCAGCTGTTCAACGGCATCGGCGGACCGGAATATGTCTATTCCCTGCTGACCGGCTATGAGGAGCCCCCAGCCGAACTTGCCGCCGAGGCGCCGGAAGGCAAGAGCTACAATCCCTACTTCGCCGCCGGCCACTGGATCGGCATGCCCGCGCCGTTGACCGACGACCAGGTGACCTATGACGACGGCACGCCCGCGACCGTCGATCAGATGGCCAAGGACGTGGCAGCCTTCATGGCCTGGACGGCCGAGCCGAAGATGGAAGAGCGCAAAAGGCTTGGCTTCATGGTGATGATCTATCTGGCGGTGCTGGCCTTGTTGCTCTATCTCGTCAAGAAGCGCCTGTGGGCGAAGGAGCACTGAACCAGCTCATCCAATGACAAAAGGCCCGGATCGTCCGGGCCTTTTCGTTTCTGCGGGCCTCGTGCATTCTCGTATCGGCACAGGAGTGGGGCGACATGGTCAAGACGGTTCTCGGCATCATCGGCGGGTCGGGCGTCTACGATATCGAGATGGACGATGCCCGTTGGGAAGCGGCGAGATCGCCCTGGGGTGAGCCGTCCGATCAGCTGCGTCGTGGCGAGATCGGCGGGCTGCCGGTGGTGTTCCTGCCGCGCCATGGTCGCGGTCATGTCCATTCGCCGAGCACCATCAACTACCGTGCAAACATCGACGCGATGAAGCGGGCCGGGGTGACCGATCTCGTCTCATTGTCGGCGGTGGGTTCGCTGAAGGAGGAATTGCCGCCGGGGACATTCGTTCTGGTCGATCAATTCATCGACCGGACCTTTGCGCGCGAGAAGAGCTTCTTCGGCACTGGCTGCGTGGGACATGTGCCGTTCTCGCATCCGGTCTCGCCCCTGCTGCAGGCGGCGGTCGCACGGGCGCTGGCGGCCGAGAAGCTGAGGCACGCCATCGGGGGAACCTATGTCGTCATGGAAGGCCCGCAGTTCTCCACCCTGGCCGAGTCGCGGCTCTACCGGTCGTGGGATGCACATGTCATCGGCATGACCAACATGCCAGAAGCCAAGCTCGCGCGTGAGGCGGAGATCTGTTACTGCACGGTCGCCATGGTGACCGACTATGACTCCTGGCACGAAGAGCACGGCACGGTCGATGTTGCCAAGGTGATCGCCGTGATGCAGTCAAATTCCGGCAATGCGCGGCGCCTCGTGCGGCGGATCGCCCACGACCTGCCGCGGGACCATCAACCATGCCCCATCGGCTCCGACCGGGCGCTTGAACATGCCATCATGACGGCGCCGGCGAAGCGCGATCCGGCCTTGCTGGCGAAGCTCGATGCCGTGGCAGGGCGGGTGCTGAAGCGGTAGCTACTGTGCCGCGGCGGCGCGCGTGTTGCTTGAACTGCGCTTGTAGACCAGCTGAACGAAGGGATGCTTCATCAGCTTCTTCTGCTCGGCCAGATCAAATGCATCATGTTTCTTCGAGCAGGCTGCGCGGGTCTGCTCCCAGAGCTTCTCGGCCTTGGCATCGGCTTCGTCGCAGGACTTCGCCTTGATCGCCCGCACCTTGCGCTCCATTTCGGCAGCGCATTCGAGCCAGATCGAACGGTGGGTTTCCTCATGCTTCTTGAGGAAGCTGGAGAACTGCTTCCAGCGTTCGCGATCGGCGCTGGCCAGTGCCTTCTCGTTCTTGATCTTGGGCAGCTTGATCACGAAATCCAGACGGAGCTGATAGTCCTCGATCCGGCAAGACTTGGACTGCATCAGCTTGCCGTCCTGCCGCGTTGTCGCCGTCGTTGCGGCATAGGCCTTGGCGCCATTCACGCGCGGCCCCTTGTTGAGCATGGCCTTGTAGATGGATTCGGCAGAGTTCCCGCCAACAGTATAGTAAGTGTATTTGGTGGAGTGAGCTGGTTTCGCTTCTGCGAAATCCGGAAACAGAACAAGCACTGCTGCGGCGACCAGTATGCCCGGCTTCATCATGCAAATCCCTCTCGTCCCGCCAGTATTGGCAGGCTTTTGCGACAAATCAAGTTACGACTGGCGCAAGAATCTGCCCTCTTGCCCGTAACATGGCTCTGCCTCATACTTACTCAGCGTCCGGGTTCTCCCCGGCGCGGCGGTGCGGCTGTTCAGGTCCCGGCGAGGCGGACAGGTCTCGCAGGGTTGGGTGGCCATCCGGTAGTTTGCCTTCGCGTGGCCGGGCGTCCAAAGCCCGGTCCTGTGGATGCTTGGGATAAGCGATCAGGAGACGTGCTTCCAATGCGCCAGAACGGCACGGTGAAGTTCTTCAATCAGGCCAAGGGTTACGGTTTCATTTCTCCGGAAGGCGGCGGCAAGGATGTGTTCGTGCACATCACGGCCGTGCAGCGATCCGGGATTCCAGAGCTGAACGAAGGCCAGAAGATCAGCTTCGAAGTCCAGGACGACAAGAAGGGGCGGGGCCTCCAGGCGGTCGAACTACAGCTGATTTAGCCTGCTTCGCCTCCTGTCCGTCATGTGTTATCCAAGGACATGGGGTAAGCTGGCACAGCACTGTGAGATTGGCCCTGAGTACGGGGATGCTCATCTGTGGCCTCGACGGATCGGCGGCACATAACTGCACCTGCAGGGCCGGCGGGACGGATTATGCGCAAGGCGAGGTCCGGTGCATCATGGGCAAGCTGTCCCGCTGCGACATGAACCAGAACAATTCGAGTTGGAAAGTCATCGCCGAAACATGCCCGGAAGCCACCTTGCCCGCCACCTCCGGCGCCTTGCTGTCCCGTCTGCTGCCGCGATTGCCGTCCTTGCCGCACTGCTGATCCTGCCCGCCCTGGCGCGGGACAACCGGCCAGGCCAGTTCGACTATTTCGTCCTTTCGCTGTCCTGGTCACCAACCTTCTGTGCCGGACCGGACGGGGACCGCGATCCTTCGCAATGCGCGCCGGGACGTCGATTCGCCTTCGTCGTCCATGGGCTTTGGCCGCAGAACCGGGACGGGACATGGCCCGAGTTCTGCGCGTCCCGCGAGACCTGGGTGCCGCAGAAGGTGATCGAAGGGATGATGAGAATCATGCCCTCCAAGCGGCTGATCATCCACCAGTGGCGGAAGCACGGCAGCTGCTCCGGGCTGACGATCGAGAACTACTTCCTGGCCACGCGGCTTCTCTTCGGCAAGTTGAAGATTCCGGCGCGCTATCTGTCGCCCCAGGCGACGATCCAGACAACGCCCGAACAGCTGGTTCTGGATTTCGTCAAGACCAACCGCGACCTGACGGCGGGCATGATCTCCGTGCAATGCGGCAATGCGCGGGATACTGCGCGGCTCTCCGAGCTCCGCATCTGCATCGACAGGCGCGGAGATTTCGGGCAATGCGGGGCCGGAGCCCAGCGGCAGTGCAGGGCGCAGACCCTGGTCATGCCGCCCGTGAGATAGGATTGTCATGAAGCGCGCCCTTGTCTTCCAGCACATGAACCACGACCATCCCGGCCGGTTCCTCGACTATTTCGCGGAGGATGGAATCATCCCGGAACACGTGCGTCTCTTCGAAGGGCAGGACATCCCGGATCTCGCCCCCTACGACTTTCTTTTCGTGCTGGGTGGGTCCCAGGATACCTGGCAGGAGGAGCAGTATCCCTGGCTCAGGGGCGAGAAGGAGGCGATCCGCGAATGGGTCATGGACCGCGCGAGGCCCTATTTCGGTGTCTGCCTTGGCCATCAGCTTCTCTGCACCGCGCTGGGCGGCGAAGTGGCGCCGGCAAATCAAGGCGAAGTCGGGGTTCATGAGGTTCAACTGACCGATGACGGACACGACCATGCCCTGTTCAGGGGCCTCGACCCGAGCCACAAGGTGATGCAATGGCACATGGCCGAAGTGAAGCGTGCGCCACAGCAGGGGCGTATCCTGGCGCGGTCGGATGCCACTGCGGTGCAGACCCTGGCGATCGGTGATCATGCCATCGGCACGCAGTTCCATTGCGAGTTCACGCCCCAGACGGTGGCAACCTGGTCTTCGATCCCGGGTGCGTTGGACAGCCTGGAACGGCATCTGGGACCGGGGGCCTACCAGAAGCTGGTGGTGGAATCCTTCCCGCTCATGCCCCGCATGGCATCCATGACCCGGCGCATCTATGACAATCTCATGGAAGCGACCGGGCTGCGTAGATAGCAGTCAGCCAGCCAGCGCCTCGCGGGTGATCCAGAAGACTTCGCCTTCGCTCTCCTCGGTATCGAGCCAGAGGAAATCAAGCTGAGGGTACTCGTCTTCCAGAATGCCCCGCCCTGTACCGATTTCGCAGAGCAAGCCGCCGCCCGGATTCAGATGTGCGGCGGATTCGGCCAGAATGCGTCGAACCAGATCGAGGCCGTCCTCGCCGCCGAGATGCGCCATGACCGGCTCATGGGCATATTCCGGCGCGAAGGCCTCGACTTCGGCCGCATAGCCAGGCTCGTGAACGCGGGCCAGTTGCACGTCGCTGTGGTCATCAACGTTTGTTCGGGCGACCTCCAGCGCATCGGCCGACAGTTCCACCGCGTCGATGTCGGCGTTGGGGAAGGCATTGGCGGCAAGTATTGCAAGGCATCCGGAGCCGGTACAGAGATCCAGCACGGCGCCGACGCGTTCCGGATCGCCGCTGAGGCTGGCCTCGCCTGCAAAGAGCCCCGACATCATGAGTTCCCCGATATAGGACCGTGGCACGATCACGCGCTCGTCGACGTAGAAGGGAATGCCGCCAATATAGATCCGCTTCGTGAGATAGGCGGCAGGCTTGCGCAAGATGACGCGGTCGCGGATCAGTTCGGCCAGCCGGCGGCGCTCGGGTTCGAGAAGCCGTGCATCGAGCCAGGGATTGATGTCGTCAACCGGCAGGTGCAGCGTTTCGAGAATGATGAAGGCGGCCTCATCAAGGGCCGAGGTGGTGCCATGGCCATGGGCGATCTTCGCCTCGGCAAAGCTGCTGAGCGCCCAGCGCAGAAAATCCCTGACGGTCTCAAGCTGGCTGGCGGCGGCTTCGGCGTCGGGCATTGCGGCGGTCCTCCGTGGCGCTGAAGAGCGTCTGAATCACGATGGCTCCCAAGATCACAGCCCCACCGATGAAAGTCCAGACAGGGGGCAGTTCGCGCACCGCCAGCCAGGCCCAGAGCGGCGACAGGGTGGGCTCGACAAGAGCGATCAGCGACAGCTGCGCAGCCGGGACGCTTCGCGATCCGATCGTAAACAGGATGAGGCCGAGCGTCAGCTGGATGGCTCCCATGACGAAGATCCATCCGAGGTTCTGCCAGCCGATTGCGAGGCTCTCGACGCCAGTCGTATCTCGCAGGCCCGTCGGTAGCAGCAGCATTGCTGCGCTGACGAGTATCAGGAAGACGGCATTCCAGATCAGGGCCACCGACATTTCGGTATCCTGGCCCCAGCGCAGGAGCACGGCATAGCAGGAGAAAGAGAAGGCCGAATAGAGCGCCAGCGCCGTCCCGGTGATCGCCCCGCCACCACCATTTCCGTAGAAGATAACGCCCATTCCGGCGAGTGCGACGGTCATGGCGATCCAGGTAATGGGCGGAATGCGCTCGCGCAGGATCCAGAAGCCGATCAAGGCTGAGAGAAAGGGCGTGATGCCGACCATGAAGATCGCATCCGCCACCGTTGTGTAGAACAGCGAGGCGACGAAGGTGAGGCCCGCCAGTCCCACGGCGATTCCGGCGATGACGGCATTGCTGCCCGCGTTGGACACATGCTTCTGCAAGGAGCCGCGGAACCTGATGCTCAGCCAACGCCCCATCAAGACCAGCAAAGTGACGGAGCGATAGAAGATGATCTGCCAGACATCGACATCATCGGTCAGCCGGACCAATGCTCCGCCCAGGCTCCAGCATATGGCGCCTGCAGCCGTGAAAACCAC
>JAPLOT010000407.1 GCA_026400595.1 Alphaproteobacteria bacterium
GGGACATCGCCATCGACGATTCCGGCGGCGAGCCGCTCCTGCGCTTCGGCGGCGCCGCGCTGCTGCATGTCCTCGCCGATGCGGCGGCCCGCGGTTTCGATGGCGTGAGCCTCTCCGGCCTCATGCGCCACCCGCTCTGTCATCTGGGCCGCGCGCCGGACGAGGCCCGTCATCTGGCTTCGATCGTCGAGCTCGCGGCGCTGCGCAGCGAGCCTGCCCTGCGAGGCCTCGCCGAACTCCCGGCGCGCGTGGCCGAGGCGCAGCCGGATGGAAGTCCCGGCCAGCACCTTCATCCCGCGCTGGCCCGCCTCCCGCCCGCGGACTGGGAAAAGGCCATCGCCTATGCCTCGGACCTCGCGCGGGCGCTGTCCGCCCTGCCGGTGGCAACCAGTACAGGCTTCGGCACCCATGTCGAGGCGCTGGTGAAGACCTGCGAGACCCTTGCGGGCGAAGCGCTGTGGGCGGGCGATGCCGGTGCAGCACTGGCCGATGTCGTTGCGTCTGCACGCGCCGAGGCCTCCCGGCTGCGCCACTGCGACTTCGCCCGTGCCGCCGCCATCCTCATCCATCTGCTGCGGAGCACGGCGCTCAGGCCGCGCAATCCGCGCGCCGCGCGGCTCTCCATCCTGGGCCTCCTGGAAGCGCGCCTCATGCAGCCCGACCTGGTGGTGCTGGGCGGCTTGAACGAAGGGATCTGGCCGGGCCTGCCCGATGCCGGGCCCTGGCTCAACCGGCCGATGCGCGAGACGCTCGCCATGCAGCAGCCCGAGCGCAGCATCGGCCAGACGGCGCATGATTTCGTGCAGGCCTTCGGCGCCCGCGAAGTGAAGCTCGTGTGGTCGCGCCGCATCGACGACGCGCCTGCCATCCCCTCGCGCTGGGTGCTGCGGCTGCAGATGATCCTGAAGGCCGCGGGGCAGGAGGCCCGCACCGGCAGGGCCAGCAGCTGGCCGCGCCTGGCGCGGGCGCTCAACGAACCGGCCAGCGTGAGGCCCAATGCCAAGCCGCGGCCGCGCCCGCCGCTCGCCGCCCGGCCCCGGCAGCTCAGCGTCACGCGCATCGAGACCTTGATCCGCGATCCCTATGCCATCTATGCCCGCCATGTGCTGAAGCTTCAGCCGGTCGAGCCGATCGTCGCGCAGGCCGATCCGGCGCGGCGCGGCATGGTCATCCACGAGGCGATCAGCGATTTCCTGCGGGCCTATCCGGATGCGCTGCCGCCCGATGCACCAGCCGAGCTGCTGCGCCTGGGCCATGTGCATTTCGCAGCGGTGCTCGGCGATCCCGCCGTCTTCAGCTTCTGGTGGCCGCGCTTCGAACGCATCGCGGACTGGCTGGTCGAACAGGAGCGTCGGCAGCGCCCCGGCATCGCGCATATCCATGCCGAGATCGAAGGCCGGATCGCGCTGTCCGTTGCCGATGCGGCCTTTCATCTCACCTGCCGGGCCGACCGCGTCGATGTGCTGAACGACGGCACGGCGCGCATCATCGACTACAAGACCGGTGCCGTGCCCTCGGCGCGCGAGGTCAGGGCCGGGCTGGCGCCGCAGCTCACACTGCAGGCGGCGATCCTCGGCCGCGGCGGCTTCGATGCCGTGGCGCCCATGCCGGTGTCCGCGGTGTCCTATGTGAAGCTCAGCGGTGGCGATCCCGCCGGCGAAGACAAGGGTCCGGATCTCGGCGCGGATCTCCCGCAGGTGGTCGCCGCGCATGTGGCTGGCCTCATCAAGCTGATTGCCGCCTATCGCAACGAGGGCCAGCCCTACCTGCCGCGCACCGTGATGAAACACGAGGACGATGCGAGCGACTACGACCATCTCTCGCGCTATCGCGAATGGGCGCTGGCGGGAGAGGCCAGGTGACCAAGAACCTCACCGCCAGCGACCGGCAGCGCGACGCCTCCGATCCGCGCAATTCGGCCTGGGTCAATGCCAATGCCGGATCGGGCAAGACGCGCGTGCTGGTGGACCGGGTGATCCGCCTGCTGCTCGACGGCGCGGAACCTTCGAAGATCATGTGCCTCACCTTCACCAAGGCGGCGGCGGCCGAGATGTCGAACCGCCTCTTCGAGCGCCTCAGCGCCTGGGTGGTTCTGCCGGAGCCGGAGCTGCGCGCGCAGCTGGCCGAGCTTGGCGTGGACGATGGCGATTCCAACACGCTGCGCCGCGCCCGCCGGCTCTTCACCCGCGCGCTGGAAACGCCGGGCGGCCTCAGGATCCAGACCATCCATGCCTTCTGCGAGCGCGTGCTGCAGGCCTTCCCGGTGGAAGCCGGCGTGGTGCCGCGCTTCGCCGTGCTGGACGAGCGCGGCCAGCGCGACCTCCTGCTGGCCGCGCGGGGCGAGGTCCTGGATGAGGCGCTGAAGCAGCCGGCCGGCGATCTGGGATTGTCGGTCGCCGATGTCGTGCGGCGGGTGCAGCCTGACGGCTTCGATGCCCTGATGCAGCAGCTCCTGTCGCGGCGTGCCGAGCTCTACGGGCTTCTCGCCACGGCGGACGGCGTCGATGCGGTGATGACGGTGCTGCGGGCGCATCTGGGGATCGATCCGGCCGAGACCGCGCAGCAGGTAAAGTCCGGCCTCGGGCTTGATCTTCCGCGTTACCGCGCCTTTGCCGATGCGCTCGCCACCGGCAGCACCTCCGATCGCAAGAGCCTCGTTCAGCTGGCGCCGGTGCTGCTGCAGCCCGCGCCGAACCTGCTCGATCTGCAGGGCTTCTATCTCACGCAAAGGGGCGAAGCGCATGCCAGGATGGCCACCAATGCCGTCCTCGCAAGACTGCCCTGGCTTGCCGGTTTCGCCGCGGGAGAACAGCAGCGCCTGCTCGCCGCGCTGGGCCGCCTTGCCGATCTCGAGCGCCTTGCGGCCACGCGTGCGCTGCTGATCCTTGCCGGAGCCGTCATGCAGCACTTCGAGGCGGCCAAGCGCCGGCAAGGTGCCTATGACTTCGATGACCTCATCATCCGCACCGCCGAGCTGCTGGCCACCCGCAGCGATGCGCAATGGGTGCTCTTCAAGCTCGACGGCGGCATCGAGCATCTGCTGGTCGACGAGGCGCAGGACACATCGCCTTCGCAATGGCGCATCGTCACCGCACTCACCCAGGAATTCTTTGCCGGGGCCGGGCGCCATGGCGAGAAGCGCCGCACCATCTTCGCGGTGGGCGACCGCAAGCAGTCGATCTACAGTTTCCAGGGTGCCGATCCCGACATCTTCGCCGAGGTGCAGAAGGCCTTCGCCCAGCGCCTTGGCGAAGCGGGCCAGCACCTGCGCGATGTCGACTTCACGGTCTCCTTCCGCTCCGCGCCCGAGATCCTTCAGGCCGTCGACAAGGTCTTCGCGCCCGATGCCGTAGCGCGGCGCGGACTCGATGGCGCCGCCGCGCGCGACTGGGTGCATGAATCGAACCGCCGCGCCATCAGGGGCGTGGTCGAGATCTGGCCGCTGGTCGCCCCGCTCGACAAGGAGGACGGCGATGTCTGGACCGCGCCGGTCGACCGCGAACCGGCGCAGTCGCCGCGGCGACGGCTGGCGGCCCAGCTGGCCGAGACCATCCGGAACTGGATCGGCAGGCGCATCATCGCCGCCACCGGTCGGGCGGTGCAGCCGGATGACATCCTGGTCCTGGTGCAGAAGCGCAACGTGTTCTTCGACGCGCTGATCCGCGAACTCCGCCAGCGCAATGTGCCGGTGGCCGGCGCCGACCGCCTCAAGCTGGCCGAGAACATCGCGGTCCAGGATCTCATGGCCCTGGCTGCCTTCTGCCTCATGCCGGAGGATGACCACGCGCTGGCCTGCGTGCTGAAGAGTCCCATCCTGGCCCGTCCGCTCGGCGAAGAGCAGCTGATGGCGATTGCCATTGGCCGCGGAACTGAGACGCTGTGGCAAGCGCTCTCGGGCAGCGCAGATCCCGCCTGCCGTGCCGCCGCGGCGGAACTCGGCCGGCTCGTCGCCGTCGCCCCGCTGAGCCGCCCCTATGACTTCCTGGCTGGACTCCTGGTCGACTCGCGCATGCGCTTCCTGTCGCGGCTGGGCAGCGAGGCCAATGACGCGCTGGACGCCCTGCTCGGACAGGCCATGCGGTTCGAGGAAGATCATCCGGCCACGCTGGCCGGCTTCGTCAACTGGTTCGCGGCGGGCGAAACCGAGATCAAGCGCAACATGGAACAAGCCTCGGGCGAAGTGCGCATCATGACGGTGCACGGCGCCAAGGGCCTGGAAGCGTCCATCGTCATCCTTGCCGACACGGCGACGGCACCGGACACCCGGCAGCAGCCACCCCTCCTGCTGGTCGAAGCGATGGGCCGCGACGTGAAGCTTCCCCTTTGGCCGCTGACGGGGCTGCCGGACTCCGTGTCCATCACCGCGCTGAAGCGCCGGGCCAGCGAACTGCAGGCCGAAGAGTATCGCCGCCTGCTCTATGTCGCCATGACGCGGGCGCGCGACGAGCTCTATATCTGCGGCTATGCCGGCCGGCAGGCCGTCAAGTCCGACTGCTGGCACGAGCTTGCGGTCCAGGGCCTCGGGCCGATCATGCGCGAGGTCGACGGCGGCATCCGGCGCCTCGGTCCGGATCCGGTCTTTGGTCCGGCGCAGGGATCGCCGGCTGCTGCGGCGGTCGATGTGCCGCACTGGGTAAGCCGGTCTGCGCCGGCCGAAGAAGATGCAAGTCCGCGCAGCGTCTCCAGCCTTCTCGCGGTGGCCACGGCCG
>JAPLOT010000422.1 GCA_026400595.1 Alphaproteobacteria bacterium
GCTGCAGCACTCACGTCGAAGAGGGCCGAATGGTCGAGATCAGTGTCCTGTTCGCTGATTTGTCGTCCTTCACGGAGCTGACCCAGGATCTCGGCGCCGAGAAGACACATGAAGTTGTTGATACTTATCTTCGAATGGCTACGGACGTACTGGTAAGCCACGGCGCCTTCATCGACAAGTATGTCGGCGATGCCGTGATGGCGCTGTTCAACATTCCGGTGAGACAGGACGACCATGCACGCCGGGCGATCATCGCCGCGATTGAGATCAATGCCGCTCTGAAGAAGCTCGGCGGCCGTTTCAATCTGCCCCTGCAGGTCTCAACCGGTGTTGCCACCGGATACGCCCGTGTGGGCCGCCTTGGATCGGACGATGCCAAGGACTATACGGCCATCGGCGATGTGGTGAACCTGTCAGCCCGTCTGCAGAGCAAGGCGGGTGCGGGGGAAGTTCTGATCAATGACGAATGCTACCGTCTTGCGCGCGAAGAGTTTCCCGAAGCGCGCATGGAAGAAGCGCGATTGAAGGGATTCCGCGAGCCGGTCCGTGCTTACCGCCTGCAGGCGGCTGGTGTCGCACCCCTGAGCGACGACGAGGCGGACTCAGGTACCGGCAGGGCGATCAGCATTGGTGCAATCATATTCGGCATACTGGGAGCGCCATGCGCAGTCGTGACTTTGATTGGCCCGTTGGCAGTGGCCGTTGGCGCCACCAGTCTGTTTGGTTTGGCTGGAATTTTGACCTTGCTCGATCAAAGCGTTCTTCGGATTCCTTTGCTGGTTCTGGTGACAATGGCTGCCGCTGCCAATTTCTATACGGTCTGGCATGCCCGAAAACTCCGCGCCAATTCCCAGGTCCCTGAACAACTCAGGACTATGACAACGCTCGAAAAGCAAAGAACCGCCTTTCTTCTGGGAGCCTCGGCGATCACCATTGCCATGGTGATCTTCGAAGTCGTGGCCCATGCCATGCTCCATTGAAGCTATTCTGCCGGAGGCGCACAGGCAGTGGTCTGTATTGAGGTCGAACACTTGCCAATGCCGAGGTCTACGACTTCCTCGAAGCTGAGCGCATCCAATGCAACATTCGGCTACCTGCTCAAATGCTCCGGCTGGCGTCTCTGCTCCATGTGGGCTGGTGTTACACCAACTTCAGCTCTTCGGCGGTAGACTGGAGGATGAACCGCCACATGGTCGCCAAGTTCGAGCGGCATCCCGGCGAACTACAACAACGCGCCGGCTTGGTCACTACCTATCTCTAGAGGATTTCCATGAGATTGAGATGGCTTTCCATAGCAGCATGGCCCAGCCTTGGCCTTTTGATGCTAATGTCGCTATCAGGGATGGCATTCGTTTGGAACTCCTTCGACCTCGTCCATCTCGGCATGGAAAACTATCGCTTCCTGCGCGAGCAAGGCGTACTTGCTGTGATGGAAGGCGGCCTCCTCCAGACAACAGTTCTCGTGTTGCAAGGGCTTCTCTCACTTGCCTGTTACCTGGTTTTCAAGACCTGCGAGGCGGAACTGGTCAATCGTTGGCGGGCTAGACCACGTTAGTGTAATCCGCCTTCGCACCGTGCGTTTGTCGGGTGATGGGTAGTCTACCCGACTCGCCATCCAGTCCATCACGTCGCGTAACGACAGCCCCCAGCGTATGCCGCGTCAACAAGCAAGCTTGCAAATGGATGGCTACTTATTCGCCAGCGAGCGTTAGAAAATTCCAGTTTCGTGTGGCAACGACTTCCTCGACGAAGCTGCGCACCTTGAGCGACAGCAAGCGTGAGCTCGGATAGGCGATCTGCACAGGATAGGGCGGAGGCTCAAGATCAGCCATGACCACCACCAGTCGGCCATCGCGCACGTGATCGGCGACCTGATAGCTCAACGCCATCGTCAAGCCGCCATTCTGCGTGGCATGCCAGATCGCGGCATCGGCGCTGTTTGTGACATAGCTTGGCTGGACAGCGACGTCCTCGTGTTTGCCTGCGTGCCAAAAACGCCAGTGATCGGCAGGTGTGATCGGTGTGAATGAGATCAGCCGGTGCTCAATCAGCTTGGCCGCCGAATCAGGCACGCCTTTGCTTGAGAGATAATCGGGCGAAGCAACAAGTACGCGCCGCACTGCCCCGACTTTACGGGCAATATCGCTCGAATCCGTGAGGTTGCCAATCCGGATGGCCACATCGATCCCGTCTTCCACCAGATTGGCCATCCGGTCCGAGAGAAGCAGTTCTGCTGTGATCTTCGGGTGCCGCGTCATGAATTCGCAAATGAGCGGCGCGACATGAAGCCGTCCAAAGACCTGCGGTGCCGTGACCGCCAGCCGGCCGATGGGCTCTCCCCGTTCACTTTCGGCCATCTGTTCAGCCTCATCGAGAGCGGCGAGAATCCGCCGCCCTCGTTCGAGGAATCGGTGGCCAGCATCCGTCAGGCTGACGGCGCGCGTCGTTCGGTTGAGCAGTCGCACGCCAAGCCGCTCCTCGAGTGCCGCGACATGCCGCGTAATCGCTGATGTCGAGAGACCAAGCCGGCGCGCTGCAGGAGCAAAGCCATTGCTATGGGCGACCGCAACAAAGGCTTCAATGGCGTCGAAGCGATCCATACCACTATCCCGTTTTCTGCAATAGAATCTCTACAAATGAGACTATTATCATCTTTATGAGAAACGATCAAATTCCAACCTGTGAAGCGCGGCAGGTGCCACGCCCCCCAACCAGGAGATTATCCCATGTCCCGTATCCCGACGCCCACGACCATCGCCGCCGCTCCAACCGCCGCCCAGCCCTTGCTGGAAGCCGTAAAGAGACAGATTGGTTCGGCGCCGAACCTCTTCCGCCTCACCGCCACCAGCCCGGCGGCCCTTGAAGGCTATCTCAGCTTGAACGGCGCACTCGCCAAGGGTGCTCTCGACGCCGCGACCCGTGAGCGGATTGCGCTTGCTGTTGCGCAGATCAATGGTTGCGGCTATTGCCTTGCGGCACACACCTATCTCGGCAAGAACGTCGCGAAGCTGAGCGACGCCGAGATCGCCGCAAACCGTGGCGGCCATTCCGACGATGCGAAGGCCGATGTCGCAGTCACCTTTGCCGTGAAGGTGACGCAGAATCGTGGCGCCGTAAGCGATACCGACTTTGCTGCTGTGCGTGCAGCCGGCTATTCGGATGCCGAGATCGTCGAAATCGTGACCCATGTCGCGCTGAACACCCTTACCAACTATATCAACGAGGTGTTCAAGACCGAGGTTGATTTTCCCGTTGTGCAGGTAAAGCTCGCGGCCTGACATTTGTATTGATCGGGGCGCCAGAGATGGCGCCCCTATCCCCACAGGAAAGGCCCGGTCCATGTCCCAATCCGCCGCCACCCGTCCGCCCCTCCCGCCATTCACCGCCGAGACCGCCGCGCAAAAGGCGCGCATGGCGGAAGATGCCTGGAACAGCCGTGACCCTGAGCGCGTCTCGCTGGCCTATACGCCCGACAGCCGCTGGCGGAACCGGTCAGAATTTCTGTCAGGCCGTCCGGAGATCACCGCCTTCCTGACCCGAAAATGGGCAAGGGAGCTGGACTACCGCCTGGTAAAAGAAGTCTGGTCTTTCCGTGAAAACCGAATTGCAGTGCGATTTGCCTATGAGTGGCACGATGACAGCGGCCACTGGTGCCGTAGCTACGGCAACGAGAACTGGGAATTCGACGCCGAAGGTCTGATGCGTTTGCGCATTGCCTCGATCAACGACCTGCCAATCAGGGCCGGCGACCGTAAGTTCCATTGGCCCCTCGGCCGTCGCCCCGATGACCACCCCGGCCTCAGTGATCTTGGCTTGTGAGGATGTCATGACACCAACCTTTCCGCTATCGAGCGACATCGCCTTCACGCCCACAGTCAAAGCGATTCAGAGTCGCAAGGGTTCGCGCTCCGCCTATGCGAAAATGGAGGAGCGCGGAGGCTGGCAAACGACAATTACGCCGGATCTTGCCGGCTTCGTGGCCGGTGTTCGAAGCTTCTTTCTGGCGACGGCCAATGCCGATGGGCAGCCCTACATCCAGCATCGCGGCGGCCCGCCGGGCTTCCTGAAAGTGCTTGATGAGCACACGCTTGGGCTCGTTGACTTCAAGGGTAACCGTCAGTTCATCAGCCAGGGCAACCTCGAGGAAAACCCGAAAGCGTTCATTTTCCTGATCGACTATATGCTACGCCGGCGGATCAAGATCTGGGGCAAGGCCAGAATGGTCGAGGCTGACCCCGATCTCGTGTCCCGCCTGATGCCAGAGGAGTATTCGGCCAAACCGGAGCAGATCCTCTTGTTCGATGTGGAGGCATGGGATGCCAACTGCCCGCAGCATATTCCGCAACGCTTCGAGGCTGAGGATGTCACTCGCGCGCTGGCTGAACGCGATGCACGAATTGCGGAACTGGAGGCTTTGCTTGCGTAGAGAGACCTTTCAACCTCAAAGTGGATAAGTCGTCCCAAAACCGCTTGATATCCTGAAGGGGCCTGCCTTGCGCCTCGCCCGGGAATACCCATTCGCAATCCCTGGTACACGCAACCGGATCGTGTGTAAGAGTGCTGCGGCGGACGCGCTGATCGGCGCGCAATGGAGGCGGCGCT
>JAPLOT010000024.1 GCA_026400595.1 Alphaproteobacteria bacterium
CGGCGGCGCGGCCCTCTTCGGCGTCGACCGGCTTCTCGCGACGGGTATAGGGCCGGCGCGGCTTGCGTTCGGCGGCAGGGGCCGCTGCCGTCTCGTCAGGTGCATCGCCCGCTGTCTCAGTAGCAGGCAAAGGCGCCGGCCGCCGCAGGAAGCTCGGGGCTTCCCACTGGCTCTGATCCTCTGTGGATTCAGCGCGCGCAGGCGGCGCTGCTTCACGTGGCTGCGCATTGCCACGGGCTTCTGCGTTGCCGGCCGGCTGGCCGTCACGGCGGTCCTGGAAGCGGGGCCGGTTGCGGTCACGGTTGTCGCGGTTGCCGCGGTCGTCGCGCTGATCGCGATTCTGGCGGAAATTCTGCTGCGGCTGCTGCTGGCGCTCGCCGTCGCTCTCCCGCGGCTGGTCGCCCTGGCCCTGATCGACGGCGCGGGGCTGAGCTTGAATCTCGGCACCATCCTCGTCGCCCTCTTCGTCCTGGTCGTCGTCAGGGCGGCGGAACTGTTGCTGCATCTGCTGGTTATAGGCCTGGGCCGCGGCCACGATGCGGAGGTAGTGCTCGGCGAACTGATAGTAGCTCTCGGCTGTGACATTATCACCCGAGACCTGGGCATCGCGGCCCAGCTGGAGATACTTGTCGGCGATGGTCTGAGCGGTGCCCCGGACCTTCACATCCGGCCCGTTGCTCTCATAGACCCGGCTCAGCGGATTGCCGCCGCCATTGCCGCCGCCTCCACCCCCGCCGCTGCTGCGATGGCGGTTACGGTTACGCTGCTTGTTGTGCCCGGTTCTCATGTCGTGTCCTGGTCAATGGGTCCTGTTCGCCCTTGGGCTCCCGCACATGCGTGACGGAACCTGTCGGACCGATGCTCAAGAAGTGAGCTGTTCCAAATACAAACCCGTTGGTTGCTGTGAGTCTCTGCCGCTGGCCGGGCCTGCCGCAGGCCATGCCAATCCCCCGATTTGCTCCGGATTTAGTATGTCGGACCACCAATTCCTGGCCGGTCATCCACGCTTCGCCCCGGCGCCATCACAAAGGGCAGAAGAACTCTATGCACCGTATCTAGCGGAGTAGCGGCTGATTTCCAATGCTTTTGTTTGGCCGTGTCCACAGGACGAAGCGTTAACCAAGCCTGAGCGACAGGCACCGGTCATGGCCCCCAAGGTCTTGGAATCGTTTGACATTGCGAAATCCGGCCGCGGCGAAGAGGGCCGACACATCGTCCGCCTGGCCGGCGCCGATCTCGACCAGCACATGACCGTCGGGGTTCAGATGGGCCGCCGCGTGGCGGGCGATTGCCCGATAGGCCTCAAGCCCGTCCGGCCCGCCAGTCAGCGCAGCCAGGGGATCGTAGTCGCGCACATCGGCGGCCAGTCCGGGAATGTCGCTGGCGGGGATGTAAGGGGGGTTGCAAAGGATCAGGTCGAAGCTGCCGCTCACCGGCGCGAACCACGAGCCCTGCCGCAGCTGCAAGCGGGACAGCACGCCGTGCCGCTCCGCATTCGACCGGGCGATGGCGAGCGCCTCAGGCGAAAGATCGGTGGCAAGGCCGGTCGTGTCGGGACGCTCCGCCAGAAGTGTGACCGCGATGATGCCCGAGCCGGTGCCCAGATCGAGCAGGCGCGAGCGGGGCCTGATCAGCGCCAGTGCGGCATCAATCAGGGTTTCGGTATCGGGTCGGGGATCGAGCACGTCGGGGGTCAGTCTGAAGCTGCGGCCATAGAAGTCGCGGGCTCCGAGGATGCGCGAAACAGGTTCATGTGCCAGTCGCCGCGTCATGAATGCCTCGAACTGTGCCAGCGCCTCTGCCGAGAGACGGCGTTCCGGTTCGGCGATGATGTCTTCGTGGCTGACATTGGCTGTCGCCTGCAACAGGAGACGGGCGTCCAGCGCTGCCGTGTCGCTGATGAGGGCCAGCCGGCGCCGCGCCGCCAGCAGCGCCCCAGCGATTGAGTCAGGCGGCATTGTCCTCGGCCGCCAGGAGTTCGGCCTGATGGCTGGTCATCAGTGCCTGGACAAGTTCTTCGAGCGCCGGGCCCTCGATGATCTGGTCGAGCTTGTAGAGAGTGAGATTGATGCGGTGGTCGGTCACCCGTCCTTGCGGGAAGTTATAGGTGCGTATGCGCTCCGAGCGGTCGCCGGAGCCGACCTGGCCCTTGCGCTGGGCCGAGCGGGCGTCGTCGATCCGCTGGCGTTCCAGTTCGTAGAGCCTCGCCCGCAGGATCTTCATCGCCTTGTTCTTGTTCTTGAGCTGGGACTTCTCGTCCTGCTGGGCAACCGCGATGCCCGTCGGGAGGTGGGTGATGCGCACTGCCGAATCGGTTGTGTTCACCGACTGTCCGCCTGGTCCCGAAGAGCGGAACACATCGATGCGCAGATCCTTGTCCTCGATCTTGATATCCACTTCCTCGGCCTCGGGAAGCACTGCGACCGTGGCGGCGGATGTATGGATCCGGCCCTGCGTCTCGGTTGCCGGCACGCGCTGCACGCGGTGCACGCCCGATTCGAACTTCAGGTGGGCGAAGGCGCCCGAGCCGTAGATGTTCGAGATGACTTCCTTGTAGCCGCCGTGCTCGCCCTCGCTGGCCGAGATCACTTCCACTTTCCAGCCCTTCGATGACGCATAGCGTTGATACATGCGGAACAGGTCGCCGGCGAAGATCGCGGCCTCGTCACCGCCGGTGCCGGCGCGAACCTCGAGGATCACGTTGCGTTCGTCGGCCGCATCCTTGGGCAGCAGGAGAATGCGGATGTCGTGTTCCATCTGTGCGATGCGCGAGTCAAGCTCCGGCTTCTCGGTCGCGGCCATGTCCGCCATCTCGCCTCCGGCCGCCAGCATGTCCTCGACGTCGCGGCGCTCGCCATAGGCCTTCTTCAGCCCCATGGCGGCCCGCGCCGCGGGCTCGAGCTCGGAATACTCCTTCGACAGCTTCACGAAGGATTCGCCTGATGCGCCGCTCGAAAGCGCATGCTCGACGGACGCGAAACGGTGGATGATGCGATCCAGTTTTTCGATGGCAACGGCAGTCATGGGCGGCGCTTGTAGCCGATGCCCGGCGCTTTCGCAAAGTGGCTTACGGCGACTTTGCGGTATCGAACCAAATGGTCACCGGGCCGTCATTGACGAGGCTAACCTGCATGTCCGCGCCGAAGACGCCGGTCTCGACCCGCAGTCCATGGCTGCGGAGAGCGGAACAGAAATACTGGTAGAGCCGTTCGCCCTCGGCCGGCGGCGCGGCCCGCGAGAAGCCCGGGCGATTACCGCTTTCCATGCCATCGGCGGCAAGCGTGAACTGGCTGACCACAAGCACGGCGCCATCCACGGCGACCAGCGGCAGGTTCATCTTGCCGGCATTGTCCCTGAAGATGCGAAGCGCGGCGATCTTGCGGGCAAGCGTGTCGGCATCGGCCTCTCGGTCGCCCGCCATGGCACAGACCAGGACCAGAAAGCCGCAGCCGATGTCACCGGCAATGCGGTCATCGATCGCGACAGATGCGCTGGTGACGCGCTGAACAAGTCCGCGCAAGCGCTGCCGATCATCCGTTGCCGCCCAGGCTCTTGAGATCGAGCGGCCGGCCGACCAGGATTTCGCCCGGCGTGCCGAGGATTCCCTTTTCCTTGCCATCGATGAGGTAGGCGAGCAGTCCGCCATCGCGCGCGATGACCACCAGGCCCTCGCGGTTCGGCACTTTGTAGGTGTCGCCCTTGTTCAGCATCTGGGTCAGCACCACGTTGCCGCGGGCGTCCTCGATGCGGATCCACACCGGCGCCTTGGCCTTCAGCGTCAGTCGGCTGTCCTCGTTCTTGATGCCGAATTCGCGCCCGTCGCCGGTCATGGCAACATCGTCGGCCGAGGGCACTGCGCCGATGGAGGCGGTCTGTTCCTTGGACGCCGGGATCGACTTGCTGATCAGGTCGTCAAGCCCGTCGAGGCCGGTGCCTGCGAGATCGTCCGCCGTATATTCGGCGGCTGCCGCGACGCGCTCGTCGTCCGTCATCGGTTCGTCTGTGATCTTGATCTCGGCCGTCTCGCCCTGGGCCGGCGCGGTCGGCGGCTCGATCTGCGGAAGTTCGCGCGTCTCGGCCATCTGTCCGGAAGGTGCGAGGTCGGCCGCATCCGGCATCATCATGTAGCTGACGCCCGCAAACAGCATCACCGCACCGGCCAGCGATGCGACAAGGCCGCCAGCGCCGCCAGGAATTCCATTCAGCTTGAAGGCGAACTTCGGCATCTGCGGCAGCTTGCCGAACTTCAGGATCTTGGCGCTCGAGAGTGGCGCCGGATTGGCGGGGTGATTGGCCTTCGGCGCGATGACCGGGCGCGGCAGGAACTGGGCGTAATGCTGGACCAGGGGCTCCGGGTCGAAGCCCAGGTATTGCGCATAGGTGCCGATCATTTCCAGGGCTTCGACACGCTCGGGCATGCGGGTCATGTCGCCGAATTCGATGGCCTCGATGTGATAGGGATGGATGCCGGTCATCTCGCCGGCCTGATCCAGCGTCTCGCCGCGTGTCTCGCGCTCGTGCTGCAGATACCAGCCGGCTTCGCCGAGAGGATCCAGGGTTCCATCCGGCTTCTCGCGGGCGTAGTCGTTTGCGGCCGGGTTCTGGCGATCGTGATCGGCGGTGCTGTCACGCATGGTGCTACTCTCGGTTACGGGTCCGTTAACCGTTTGCTAAGGCAAACTTTCCCTTAAAATGACCGAGAATGGTGAACGGCTTGCTAACGCGGCCGCGCGTTCACAGCACCACGCCGTTGCGCTGGGCGAATTCGAGCAGCTCCGGACGGATCGAGTGCAGGGGGCTGCGCAGCAGGGGCTCCATGAAGCTCCACAACCTGCCGCGGTCGAGGGTTCGCACCATGGCCTTCACCGCGCCCACGGCAGAGGGCACCATCGAGATTGACGTCAGGCCGATGCCGATGAGGCCCATCGCTTCCAGCGGCCGTCCGCCCAGTTCGCCGCATAGGGTCACCGGCTTGCCATGCTGCTCGGCCTTCTCGACGATCTGCCGCATGGCGCCAAGCGCGGCCGGGCTCAACGGGTCATAACGGCCTGCGAGCTTGGGATTGCCGCGGTCGGACGCGAAGAGGAACTGCACCAGATCGTTCGACCCGATGGAGGCGAAGTCGACCTGCGGCAGCAGATGGTCGAGTTGCCAGATGAGCGATGGGATCTCGATCATCACCCCGAGCTTCAGAGGCTGGGGCAGCCGGTGTCCGCGCTTCAGCAGATAGACCTTCTCGATCTCCACCACCTCGATTGCCCGCTTGTATTCATCGACATCGGCAATCATCGGGAACATGACCTTGAGCGGCGCGCCATCGGCGGCCAGCATCAGGGCACGCAGCTGCAGGCGCAGCAGCGCCGGGCGGTCCAGCGACATGCGGATCGAGCGCCAGCCGAGCGCGGGGTTCTCTTCCTTGGGCTGGCGCAGGTAGGGCAGGATCTTGTCGGCGCCGATATCGAGTGTGCGGAAGGTCACCGGCTTGCCCCTGGCCTGCTCGATGATGGTGGCGTAGTGCCGGATCTGCGAGGTCAGCCGCGGGAAGCGCTGGGCCAGCATGAACTGCAGCTCGGTGCGGTAGAGTCCGATGCCCTCCGCGCCGGAATCATGCAGATGCGGCAGGTCGACGATCAGGCCGGCATTGATGTTGAGTTCGATCTTCACGCCATCTTTCGAAATGGCGGGAACATCGCGCAGAGCTGCATACTGGGCCTGCTTCTTGGCATAGAAGCGTACCTTCTCGGCATAGGCCTTCTGCAGGTCGGCGGTTGGCCGCACGAAGACCTCGCCTGTTCCGCCATCGGCGATGAGCGGGCTGCCGGTATCGACGAGATCGATGAGCCCTTCCGCCTGGCCCACGGCGGGAATGCCCAGCGCCCGCGCCACGATGGCGACATGGCTGGTCTTGCCGCCTTCCTCGAGGATCACGCCGCGCAACTTGGTGCGGTCATAGTCGAGGAGTTCCGCCGGCCCCATGTTGCGCGCCACCACGATCGCGTTCTGTGGCAGATCGCTGCGCGAGGCTGTGGCCATGGCGCCGGTCAGGATGCGCAGCAGCCGGTTCGACAGGTCGTCGAGATCGTGCATGCGGTCGCGGAGATAGGGATCGGGCGTGCGCATCATGCGGGCGCGATTGTCGTTCTGCACGCGCTCCACCGCGGCCTCGGCGGTGAGGCCGGTATCGATCGCCTCGCGCAGCCGGTTCACCCAGCCCTTGTCATGGGCGAACATGCGGATGGTTTCGAGCACATCCGAGTACTCGGTGGCGCGTTGCGCATCCGACCCGTCGAGCAGCTCGTCCACATGGGTGCGCAGCTGATGAATGGCATCTTCCAGGCGCTTGCGCTCGGCGGGCACATTCTCGGCGATGAGGTTGAGGATGACGACGCGGGGTTCGTGCAGGACCGCATAGCCAAGTGCCACGCCCTCCGCCAGTGAATCGCCCCGGATGACGTGGCTGCGCACATGGGCTACGTCGGCGGCCACTTCGCTTGCAACTTCGCGAAGCTCGCCCGAGGCGATGACCTCGGCCAGAACCATGGCGGTTGTTTGCAGCGCCTCTTCTTCCTCTTCGGTGTAGTGGCGCCGCGTGCGGTTCTGCACGACCAGCACGCCGATGACCGTGCCGGCGCGCATGATCGGCACGCCGAGGAAGGCATGATAGATCTCTTCGCCGGTCTCGGGCAGATACTTGAAGGCCGGATGATCCTGTGCCTCGGCGAGGTTGAGGCCGATCGCCTCCTCGGCAATGGTGCCCACGAGGCCCTCGCCGGTCTTGAGCTTCGACTTGTGAACGGCTTCGCCCTTCAGGCCTTCGGTGGCGTACAGCTCCAGCACGTCGCCGGGCCGCATCACATAGATGGAGCAGACCTCTGCCACCATGTTGGCAGCAATGACCTTGACGATCTTGTCGAGCCGCTTTTGCGCAGCAACCGGCTCCGCCATGACCTCGCGGAGCCGCTTGAGCAGGACACGCGGGCCAAGGGCAGAGCCAGCCATCAGCCTGTGTCCTCGCGCGTGGTTACGCGCACCGCTTTGGCGCGCATGCAGTCGGGACGGCTATGGGTGATGAACAGGCGCATCGGGTCAGTGCTTTGCGTCCAGTCCATAGGCGGTGTGCAGCGCGCGCACCGCGAGCTCGGTATAGGCCTCGTCGATCAGGACGCTTACCTTGATCTCAGAGGTGGTGATCGCCTGGATGTTGATTCCCTTGTCGGCCAGCGAGCGGAACATCTTGGCGGCCACGCCGGCATGGCTGCGCATCCCGATGCCCACCACCGAGACCTTGGCCACGTCGGCGGAATGCTGGATATCGGCAAAGCCGATCTTGTCCTTCACGCCGCTCAGGACTTCCAGCGTCTTGCGCAGATCCTTTCGCGCCACCGTGAAGGTGATGTCCGCCGTCGATCCGTCGGCAGAGATGTTCTGCACGATCATGTCGACGCTGATGTCGGCTTCTGCGAGCGGGCCAAACAGGGAGGCGGAGACCCCCGGCTGGTCCTTCACCTTGCGGATGGCGACTTTCGCCTCGTCGCGCGAATAGGCGATACCACTGACGACATGCTGTTCCACGATACGTTCCTCATCGCAAACGAGTGTTCCGGGGCCGGTCCCATCGGGCTTGTTCTGGTCGGGCGAGTCGGGCGGCTCGAAGCTCGAGCGTACCTGCAATGGTACCTTGTAGACCATGGCCAGTTCAACCGACCGGGTCTGCAGTACCTTGGCACCCAGCGAGGCCTGCTCAAGCATCTCCTCGTAGGAAATGCGGTCCAGTTTCCGGGCCGAAGAGACGATGCGCGGATCGGCGGTATAGACGCCATCGACATCGGTATAGATGTCGCAGGCCGCATCGAGCGCCGCTGCCACGGCCACCGCCGAGGTGTCCGATCCGCCGCGGCCCAGCGTGGTGATGCGGCGGTCTGGGCCAAGCCCCTGGAAGCCTGCGATCACCGCCACCTGACCCTGTTCCATGCGGCGGCGCAGTTCCGCGCCATCGATGGCGGCGATGCGGGCCGCACCATGGACCCCATCCGTCTTGATCGGGATCTGCCACCCGGCCCAGGACCGCGCGGGAATGCCCATGTCCTGCAGCACGATCGCCAGCAGGCCCGAGGTCACCTGTTCGCCGGAGGCCACGACCGCATCATATTCGCGTGCGTCATGCACGGCTGCGGCTTCGCGGCACCAGCCGACCAGGCGGTCAGTGGTGCCCGACATGGCGGAGACCACGACGGCCACATGGTGGCCGGCCTTGACCTCGCGTTCGACATGGCGCGCGACGTTGCGGATGCGGTCGATGTCCGCCACCGACGTCCCACCGAACTTCATGACCAAACGGCCCATCGGCCCAAACCTTTCAATGTCCCTGCCGTCCGAACCCTGCGAAAGAGTCCGGCCAGTGGCCAAATCAGATCGTCGACTGAACCCCCGGGTGCGGCGCGGCGTACTCATAGATGACAGCCCTGGCTTATGCAATAATGGCCCGAGCAATTTTCCGGAACTCGTAAATGACAGCTGCCGCGCCTTCGCTCGATCCGTCAGAGGTTGAGAAATTCTCGAGAATGGCCGCCGAATGGTGGAACCCGAAAGGCAAGTTCGGGGTGCTCCATGTCTTCAATCCCGTGCGCCTGCAGTACATCAAGGAGCAAGTCTGCGGCCGCCTTGGCCTTGATCCCTTCGACCGACAGCCCTTTGCCGGCTTGCGGTTTCTCGACATCGGCTGCGGCGGCGGACTGCTCTGCGAACCCATGGCCAGGCTCGGCGCGACCGTGGTGGGCGTCGACCCGTCCGAGAAGAACATCAAGACCGCGACGGTGCATGCTGCCGAGGTCGGACTCGATATCGATTATCGTGTCGGCACTGCCGAGGACCTCGCGGCTGCGGACGAGCGATTCGACGTCATCCTCAATATGGAGGTGATCGAGCATGTGGCCGATCCCGCAGCCTACACGCGAAGCTGTGCCGCCATGCTGAAGCCCGGTGGCCTGATGTTCGTGGCCACCCTGAACCGAACGCTCAAGTCCTTCGGACTCGCCATCGTGGGCGCGGAGTATGTGCTGGGCTGGCTCCCCAAGGGCACGCATCAGTGGGAGAAGTTCATCACGCCGGAGGAACTGCGGGGCTGGCTCGCCGCGAACCAGGCCGACATACGCGACGAAGTGGGAGTCACCTACAGCCCATTCTCGGGCACCTGGCGCAAGAGCAGGGACATGGCCGTGAACTACATGGTCGTGGCCGAAAAATCCGCTGACGCGGCTTAGCGGCGCTCCCAATGTTTCTTGGCATCGACATCGGGACGTCCGCCATCAAGGCCCTGCTGGTGGACGGCGACGAGAACGGCCTTGCGACGGCCACGGTCGCCGTCGCTACGTCGCGGCCACAGGCGCTCTGGTCCGAGCAGGATCCCGATGAGTGGTGGCGTGCCACCACGGATGCCGTGGCCCAGCTGCGGACGCAGGCCGGACCGGCCTGGAGCGCGGTCAGGGCCATCGGGCTTTCGGGCCAGATGCATGGCGCGGTCCTGCTCGGCGCGACTGGCCGTCCCTTGCGGCCGGCCATCATCTGGAATGACGGCCGATCGCATCGCGAGGCCAGCCGCCTCAATTTTGATCTGGCCGAGATCGGCACGATCGCGGGTGTCATTGCCATGCCGGGCTTCACCGCGCCGAAACTGATCTGGCTGCGGCAGAACGAGCCCGAAATCTTGCGCGACACGGCGCATCTGCTTTTGCCGAAAGACTATGTGCGGCTGCAGATGACCGGGACCCTGGCCACCGACATGAGCGATGCCGCCGGAAGCCTGCTTCTGGACTGCGGCGCGCGCGACTGGTCTGATGCCATTCTCTCACAATGCGGCGTTTCGCGCCGTCAACTGCCGGAACTGCTTGAGGGCAGCGCGCCGTCCGGCCATCTCCGCGACGAACTTGCTTCGGCCTGGGGCTTGCCGAAGGGAATCGTGGTGGCAGCCGGCGCAGGAGACGCCGCTGCCGGCGCCATTGGGGTTGGCGCCATCGCGGAAGGCGATGCCTTCATCTCGCTCGGGACTTCGGCGCAGTACTTCATTGCCCGCGATGGCTACCATCCGGCCCCCGAACATCTGATCCATACTTTCTGCCATGGTTTGCCGCAGCGCTGGTTCCAGATGGCAGCGATCCTTAACGGGGCCAGCAGCGTGGCCTGGGCCGTCGGGGCGACGGGCGGCGGCGACATAGGCGCTCTGCTGGCGGAGGTGGAGAAGGGTTACGAAGGTCCATCGCCGGTCCTCTTCCTGCCCTATCTGACCGGTGAACGGACCCCGCACAATGATGCCCACGCCAAGGGGGTCTTCTTCGGCCTCACGCCGGTAACGACGCGTCACGACCTTGTTCTCGCCGCGCTAGACGGCGTGACACTGTCGCTGGCCGACTGTCAGGATCTGCTGGCCGAGACCGGTGGATTGCCAACTTCCGTGGCCGTCGTTGGCGGCGGTGCCCGCAGTTCGCTGTGGATGCGAATCCTTGCCAGCGCTCTCGGCCGGGAGATGGTGCTCTACGAAGGGAGCGACGTCGGCCCGGCCCTGGGTGCGGCGCGCCTTGCACGGATCGCACTGACCGGGGAAGATCCGGACGCCGTCTGCCGCAAGCCGGCCATTGCGGCGCGCTTTGCGCCGGATGCTGCGCTGCATGCGGCCTATGGCCGGCGCCTGCAGCGCTACCGTGATCTCTACGCCGCGCTGCGCCCGGCCTTCAGGGAAGCGTGAGGCGCTGCCAGCCGCCACTGGCAGCATCGTCTTTGCTTGGTGTTAGTTCGAGCAGCCTAGTTCTGGCCCAATGTGCCTTACACGGACCTTGGCAGAATGAGCGATAGCGGACACGCCACGAGCCTCGGAGCAGCTGGTGTAGAGTGGCGGATGACGGCGGTCCGCCACTTGCGGCTGCTTCTGCCCCTGTTTGTCTTGGCGCTGTCGTGCGTCGCGGTATCCGACAATCTGCACTACTATGTTTTGCGCGAAGATCAGCACATTTTCAGCGATCTGGCGATGGCGTTGATGCAGTTCACGCTGATCGGTGTCCCCACGGCCTTGCTCATGATCCTCTTTTCGGTCCTGTTCCTGGAGCGTCCAGCGAAGCTCCTGCCGGCACTGGCAAGGGCTGTGCCGCGGTTTTTTCTGCAGGCCCGGCCGCTGGCGGCGAGCCTGGCGATGGTTGTGGTCATCCAGCTCTTCATTCTCGGATTCGGCGAGATCAAGTCCCTCATTACTTATGTCAGGCCATTTGCCTGGGATCAGACCTTTGCCGAAATGGATCGCGTGTTGCATTTCGGGCACCAGCCATGGGAGCTGCTGCAGCCAATCCTTGGCTATGGGCCAATCACGCAGTTCATAAGCATGAACTACTTCCTCTGGATGTTCGTGTTGGTCATGTTCTGGCTGCACTTCGCATTCCAAGAAACCGACGAAAAGCTGCGTTTCCAGGCAATCTTTGCCTTCATGGCAACCTGGATGATCGGGGGCAGCCTGCTCGCCACGCTGCTGTCCTCGGCGGCCCCTGCTACTATGGAAAGCTCGGACTTGGTGCAGATCCCTATGAAGGGCTGATGCACTATCTCCGGGCGACCAATGAGGTCTGGCGAATCCCCTCGGTTCAGATCCAGGAGCTCCTCTGGGAGAATTTCTCGGCCAACAAAGGTCACGCCATGACCAAGGGCATCTCTGCCATGCCGAGCATGCACAATGCGCAGGCCTTGCTGCTTGTGCTCGCGACCTGGAACAAGCAGCTCCTGCTTCGCAGTCTTTGCCTGTTTCACCTTGTACTGGTCTTTCTGGGATCAATTCATCTCGGCTGGCACTATGCCGTCGACGCCTATCTCGCCTTTGCCATCGTGGTTCCGGCCTGGGTCGTCGCAGGCTGGGTGGCGCGGAGCTGGGTCGACCCGCAGCCCCGCGTCCAGCTTCAACCCCAGACCTAGCGGCCGGAGGTCGTCAGCTGTGCCGGACGCCACGGCGCAGGCGGCCGTCACGGCGTTCCGACAAGGCATGCGCAACATCGCAGCTCGACGGGAGACTCAGGCCCCAGCGCAAATCATCGCGGGTCAGTCCGATGTCATGAAGCAGATAGTCGTCCATGGCCTGTAGCCTGGACAGTTGCCGCTTCGTGAGCCAGTTGCGCAGCACCCGGCGGAGCGCCGGGAAGGCGAAGGTGCTGTCCCGGAAACGTGCCTGATGGAAAGTGTAGTCGCGCATGGCATCACCAATTGTATCTATTGTATTAACATCATGACTTGATTGTCGTGATGTTTGTGTTATACACTTTAGTGACAATCTTGCTCAAGGAAATCATTGTCACGATGACAATTTGGATTCCCGATCTCGCGCCTGATCGGCCCCGCTATCTGGCCATCGCCGAGGCGATGCGTGCCGATCTGTTGCGCGGCGTACTGAAACCCGGCGACCGCCTGCCGACACACCGTGAACTCGCCTTTCGACTCGGGGTCACTACCGGCACCGTCACGCGGGCTTACGCCGAAGCCGAGAAGTTCGGTATTCTGGTCGGTGAAGTGGGGCGGGGGACGTTTCTCAAGCATCCGGGCGCGCAGGCCGCTCCCTTCGTCACGAGTGCGTCCTCGCTAATTGACCTCTCGCAGGCCTCGCCGCCCTACATTCACGAGTACCAGGACATCGATCGTGCGCTGGTGCAGCTGATGGCATCGCCGTCACGTCTTGATTTGCTGGACTATACGCCACCAGAAGGACATCGCCTGCATCGTGCCATGGGCGCCAGGTGGCTGGCGCGGAGCGGCATCGACGTTGGGGAAGATCAGATCATTGTCACATCCGGCGCGCATCCCGGATTGATCGCAACTCTTGCGTCGCTGTCGCAGCCGGGTGACAGCCTCTTTGTCGAGGGCCTGAACTATCCGGCCATCAAGCCGATTGCGCGCCTGCTCGGCGTGTCATTGGTTCCGCTCGAGGCCGACGACAACGGACTGGTGCCCGAATCCCTGGAGCGGGCAGCCCGAGCGGGTGAGGCGCGGCTGCTCTATATCGTTCCGACACTGCAGAATCCGACGACGGCCACCTTGCCGCTGCAGCGCCGCCAGGCCATCGTGGAGATTGCGCGGCGATTTGGGTTGACCCTGATCGAGGACGATCTTTTCCGCCTGCTTGATCCGCGCGTTCAGCCGCCCACGCTGTTCACGCTGGCGCCGGAGCGCACCTATCATGTGACCAGCATTTCGAAGACCTTGTCGCCTGGTCTTCGCGTCGGTTTCGTGACGACACCGCCAGGAAAGGGCGAGCTGCTGATGCGCCACCAAACCGTGGCGAGCGGGCGCGCTGTGGGCCTCGCCGCCGAAGTGGCGCGCCATTGGATCGAGGGGGATACGGCCGACCGCATCCTTTCGGCCATCATCGCCGAGAATGCCGCCCGGCGCGACATTGCCTGCGACATCTTCCGCGGCCGCATCTTCCGCTGCAGTGCCGGCGCACCGTTCCTGTGGCTGCGGCTGCCCGATCACTGGCAGCCGGGTGATTTCGCCCGGGCCGCGCTCGACCTTGGTGTGAAGATCAGCTCCGGTCCGGTCTTTGCCATGGACCGTAGGGCCGATGATCGCGCGGTTCGCATCTGTTTCGGCGGCAGCGCCGATCGCGCGAGTTTCCGCTCCGCCCTCGGCAAACTGAACAGCCTGCTCGACGACGTCCACGAGGAACGATTCACGCATGTGGCGTGAGTCCTTCGGGCGGCAGGTCACTTTCCGGCTGCGTTAACCTTGACTGCCTCTTGACTGTGCAGTCCAGGCAACCTATGTGCAGGCCGGGTGTTAGCACTCCTCTTTATTGAGTGCTAATGCAACGCCGAAGCCCTTCCCGGACTTTCGGCCAAAGCTTCAAAAACGAAGTCATTACGAGGAGTTATCGCATGAAGTTCCGTCCTCTGCACGACCGCGTCGTCGTCAAGCGGGTTGAGGAAGACACCAAGACCAAGGGTGGCATCATCATCCCGGACACCGCCCAGGAGAAGCCGATGCAGGGCGAAGTCATCGCCGTCGGCCCGGGTGGCCGCGACGAGGCCGGCAAGCTGACCCCGCTCGACGTCAAGAAGGGCGACCGCGTCCTGTTCGGCAAGTGGTCAGGCACCGAAGTCAAGATCGACGGTACCGAGTACCTGATCATGAAAGAGTCCGACATCATGGGCGTGTTGGACAAGTAAGTCCGGCGCCAACGACAGTTTAATCCAGTCAGTAAAGGAAGACACACATGGCTGCTAAGGAAGTCCGCTTCGGCGGTGAAGCCCGCGAGCGCATGCTGCGCGGCGTCGACATTCTCGCCAATGCGGTGAAGGTCACCCTCGGTCCCAAGGGCCGCAACGTCGTCATCGACAAGAGCTTCGGCGCGCCGCGCACCACCAAGGACGGCGTGACGGTTGCCAAGGAGATCGAACTCGAGGACAAGTTCGAGAACATGGGCGCCCAGATGGTGCGCGAAGTCGCCTCCAAGACCAATGACCTCGCCGGCGACGGCACCACGACCGCCACGGTCCTGGCCCAGGCCATTGTCCGCGAAGGCGCCAAGAATGTCGCCGCCGGCATGAACCCGATGGATCTGAAGCGCGGTGTCGACATGGCCGTTGCGGTTGCCATCGAGAGCGTCAAGAAGCAGTCCAAGAAGGTCAAGTCTTCGGAAGAGATCGGCCAGGTCGGCACGATTTCGGCCAACGGCGAGAAGGACATTGGCGACATGATCGCCAAGGCCATGCAGAAGGTCGGCAACGAGGGTGTCATCACCGTCGAAGAAGCCAAGACCGCCGAGACCGAGCTTGAAGTCGTCGAGGGCATGCAGTTCGATCGCGGCTACCTCTCGCCCTACTTCATCACCAACGCCGACAAGATGGTCGCTGAGCTGGAGGACGTTTACATCCTCCTGCATGAGAAGAAGCTGT